>CAZXMY010000250.1:0-3972 GCA_964641325.1 uncultured Flavobacteriaceae bacterium
CCTGTATAGTGACTATATACCCCAAAGTTGTTATAGTGTACATATAATCCACCTACGCGAGAGATACGGTTGTTGTTGTAGTTTATTCTAACATCTCCAGCCTGGCTTAAGCGTCCGTAGTTGTCATAGTACAAAGGCGTATTTTCAATTTGAATTACTGCACCATAATCATCATACTGTACATAAGGATCATAATCAAAACCAGTGTTAAAACTAATGCCTACAGATCCAACATTAACATCTATTCCTTGAACAAGTTCTGGAATGTAGAAGTCAAATTCTCCATCTGCAAATAATGAAAATTCAATGCCATTCTCCACAAATATGTATTTACTTCCGTCAAATACAGCATTGTAACGAGCTGTGTTTTCACTAATTGTCGTGTTTGAAGCAATTGTTGTGCTGCTTAGGCTGATGAGGCCGATAAGTAAGATTGCGAAATTTTTCATAATACAAAGTTTTAAATTATAACTATGTCATTTTTTAATTGACGATTTATACTATACAAAGGGCGTGCCAAAAAAATTAAATCACTGATTATCAATAAAATAATGATATTTTCTATTTTAATATATAGCCTTTTTATCTTCATTATTAGGCTTTATCATAGTACGTACGGCACACGGTTATCAAGATATATTGGATGAAATTTGTAACAAATCTTGGGTATATACCACATATAATTACAATCAAAAAGCAATCAAAAAGCAATCAAATCATGCAAGCACACGAAATAGATTATAAAATATACGGCGAAGAGATGCAGTATGTTGAGGTAGAACTAGATCCTCAGGAAGGCGTTATTGCCGAGGCAGGAAGTTTTATGATGATGGAAGAAGGGATACGTATGGATACCATTTTTGGGGATGGCTCTCAAAAGGATACATCGGTAATGGGAAAAATATTTGGAGCAGGTAAACGATTACTCACTGGAGAGAGTCTGTTTATGACCGCTTTTTATAATGATGTAGTAGGTAAAAAGAAAGTGAGTTTTGCATCTCCATATCCAGGAAAGATCATTCCTATAGATCTTTCAGAAAACGGTGGGAAGTTTATTTGTCAGAAAGATGCTTTCTTATGTGCAGCAAAAGGTGTTTCTGTCGGTATTGAATTTTCGCGTAAGCTAGGAAGAGGTCTTTTTGGGGGAGAAGGCTTTATTATGCAAAAATTAGAAGGTGATGGCATTGCTTTCGTTCATGCCGGCGGAACAACACTTAAAAAAGAATTAGCTCCTGGAGAACGACTTAAGATAGATACAGGCTGTATTATCGGGTTTGACAACACCGTAGATTATAATATTGAGTTTGTAGGAGGTATTAAAAACACCATTTTTGGGGGAGAAGGTTTGTTTTTTGCAACCCTTTCTGGACCTGGCACCGTTTATATACAGTCCCTTCCTTTTAGTAGACTGGCAAATCGTGTACTAGCTCTAGCGCCTCGAGGAGGCGGTAAATCTAAAGGTGAAGGCTCTATATTAGGAAGTATTGGGGATTTACTAGATGGTGATAATTCCTTCTAAAATATGTAGGTAAATGGTGACAGCCGTTAAACAAAAGTGAATAGGTTTAGACGAACTGTTTTTTTTCCTATCTTTAAGGAAATACAAAAATAGACGACTATAGGATAAAATTACTTTCGAAAATTAACCTTAAACCAATTCGAAGATGGCGCGAGCAATGTTTGAATACACCAAAACGATACTCAAAAAAGTAAGTTTTGATAGTAAGCTATTTTGTAAAGAATTACAAAAAGCAGTGGAGCGACTACTTCCCTATGAAATTGAAGAACTCCGCATATGGGTAGATACCTTGATTAAAGGAAGGCCCGAATTAAACCAATGTTTAATCTATTTAAAATAATATAGAGACCTCTTTACAGAGGTCTTTTTTGTTAGAGTAAGAGTCTTAAGTAAGGCTTTAAGAGATGCGTATCCCTTATTTACTAGCGATAGGACTAATTATCTCTACATTCTGAAAAAGTATTGCTCCCTTAATCACACCCGCTATAGTAGATCGTAAGGCTTCGATAATTTGTATTTTGAGTTCGCTTTTAGGATAAATAATACTCACTTCACGAGCCGGAGAAGGTTGCTTAAAGGATTTATAAAAATCCCTTTCTTTTTCTGGAATATCTATGGTATGCAAATAGGGCAGTAGTGTCATCCCAAGTCCTTCATTAGCCAGCTTTACCAGGGTCTCAAAGCTGCCACTTTCTAAAGAAAACGAATCATCATCTTGTTCTTTTACAGCTTTACATAAATTAATAACCCCATCCTTAAAACAATGCCCGTCTTCAAGGAGTAACATATCTGCTAAGTCTAAATCTGAAGTTGCTAGGGTTTTCTTGCGATGTAAACGATGGTTGTTAGGGACATAGGCCATAAACGGCTCATAGTACAGAGGTCGTTCTTTAATATTATCTTGTAATAATGGAGTGGCGGCAATTGCAGCATCCAGATGACCATCGTTTAAACGTTCAATAATAGTCTCTGTATTAAGTTCTTCTATCTTAAGTCGAACCTTAGGATACTTATGTATAAAACTTTTCAAAAACATAGGAAGTAGGGTAGGCATAATGGTTGGGATAACACCAAGTCTAAATTCGCCTCCTATATATCCTTTTTGCTGATCTACAATATCTGTAATTCGGTTGGCCTCATTAACAATATTCTTAGCTTGAGAGACAATTTTCTTGCCTATATCGGTAAGATCAATAGGCTTTTTACTTCTATCGAAGATGAGCACATCCAATTCATCTTCTAGCTTTTGTATTTGCATACTCAAGGTAGGTTGGGTAACAAAAGTTTTCTCTGCAGCTTTAGTGAAGTTTTGGTACTCGGCGACAGCAAGTACATATTTGAGTTGTGTGATGGTCATCTCTTGAATGTTTGAAATACAAAAGTACAACTATCAATTTAATTTATTAAAGCTTTTAATAAATTAAATAAAATTTATGGATTTGCAAAAAGAGGTCAAATTAATTCGTATGCACAGATAATTAAACAGAGATGTCACATCGCTGCTAATTATCAATCTCCAATCGCTTAGCCAGTTCCTTTCCATAGTCAATAAAAGCAATAGTTTCGTCTGTTCGCGCGAGTTTAATCTTATCAAAAACGATAAGCGCCTCACCATTACTTTCTAGATGATAAATCTGCCTACTTTCAAAAAAACGAATAATTGTATCGGTAAAAAAGGATCTTATCTCATCTTCTTGATTACCCCAAATCAAAAATTTCTTAGAAAAGTCTGGGTACATATCAAAATCAATATCCTTATATCCGGTATATGCCCGTACACGATCTAGTATCTTGTCAAAAACAGCCTCTTTTTCCATCGTGAAAACGGGTATTTTTTTAGGCAATTTTAAAATCATCAAAGTAGTATTAAAGGTCTCTGCAGTAAAGGCGGCGCCTTCACTAAAGGTCACATCTGCAATTTCCCAAGACACATCGAT
This sequence comes from uncultured Flavobacteriaceae bacterium, assembly GCA_964641325.1. GTDB lineage: Bacteria > Bacteroidota > Bacteroidia > Flavobacteriales > Flavobacteriaceae > Dokdonia. The sequence continues at coordinate 3,457 of CAZXMY010000250.1, forward strand.
GTCCTTAAATTTTCCTTTAAGACAATTTGATTTTCGTTCTAGCGGTCTAATCTCAAAAAAGTGAAACTTCTTTAGGTAGCTTGTATTCCAATCTACTTTACTGGTGTATTCATAATCTTTTTCGGTGGCGAGATTTTGCAAACGCTTCTGCCTAGCAGATAATTTGATTACTGGATTATTGTGGGCAATTTTTAAAGCTCTATTATGGGTTGAAGAGGACACGTGAGAATCTAGACCCCTTATTATTACCTTACCGCCAGTCTCTTTTTGCATTTTTAAATAATCTACGATATAATCCATATAGGTGATTCCTACTAATTGCGTTTCTGATAAATCAATATTGACATCGGCACCAGCAGGGATTTGAGCTACCATTTTATCAATTTTTAGAATACCAAGAAAATTAGCAATTCCTTTAATGTTAAGATCATAACTGCCGTCGGGTTTGGAAACTAAATGAGAGCCAGACCGATATACCATCTTAAAAAATTGGGGTATAGACAATTTGGCTAATAA
>CAZXMY010000251.1:0-3962 GCA_964641325.1 uncultured Flavobacteriaceae bacterium
GGCCGAAGCAATGCTACTCATCGTATCAATCTGCTGGATTAGGGTGTTGCTGTATTCTTTAATTTTAGTATTAATCTCTGGATCTTCTGGATTAAATCTACGCTCAAAACTTTGGACCGTAAGACGCATAGGCGTAAGGGGGTTTTTAATCTCATGAGCCACTTGTTTTGCCATTTCGCGCCAAGCCGCTTCTCGTTCACTTTGTGCTAATTGCACAGCACTTTCTTCCAATTCATCTATCATCCCATTATAGGCAGACACAAGAGTTAATAATTCGTTGGGGAGATTTTGAGTATTTAGTTTTTCGTTGCGCTTATCAAGCTGTGTTTGCTTAATATTATCTTCAATAGCCTTGAGCCTATTGGTCATATATCTTGCCAGTAAAAAAGCCAAAACAATAGCCGTTATAAAGACTAAAAGTGCCACAACGCCCATTCTCAATAATAGCTCCCGCATCTCTTTATTAATAAAAGAATCTGTGTCTTCATACTGTATTTGAAGGATAGCCAGCGGCTTAAATCGTGGGTCATTTACAAAAGAATAGGAGAGTTGCTGTGGTGGATCTGATTTTATACTTTTTACAAAACGCTTGCCTTCTGCAGCATTTATAGTATCTAATAAGGTTAGCGCAATAGGTTCTAATGGCGCAGAATTAAATAGTTTTTCTGTACTAGATATGAGAGGCATCCCCTTTAAATCGTACAATGTCACATTCTCTCCGTGAATCCGAGCAATCTCAAAAATTTCATCCTTAAAGATGAATTCCATCTTTTCTGTTATGAGCTCGTAGGTAGTTGTTTTTAGGGTGCGGTCTATATCCTTTTTTATACTGTTTTCCTTACGCTCTAGTCTATCCCTATTGTAATCCCGTATTTGCTCCCGATATTGATGATAGGTGATTCCTGCTATTAAGGCAAAAGCAATAACCACCAGTAAAAACATGGAAGTAAAAATGCGAGAACCTAAAGAATTTCTATTGAACTTGAGCATAGTGCTAAGCTAGCAAATATCGTGCTAAAAGCCATCTTGTTAGGCGTCAGGATTTTTTTCTTGAATTTTACGATACAGTCGTATGCCCAACATCAATAAAATTCCTAAGCCTATTATCCCTACAACTCCGCAAATCCAGTTAACCGCACTTTTAGTTACTGCAAGAAAAACGACTGCAAATAAAATAAGCGTGGCGCCCTCATTCCAGATACGCATAAACTTAGAAGAATACTTAAATACGCCTGCTTGTAATTGTTTGTGGATACTCCAGGTTTTAGTGTGATAGATATATAGCAATATTACAAATCCTAATTTTATTTGCATCCAAGTATTTTCCAGTAAACTAGGTAGGGTATGCAACATCAACAAAGCAAATAGAGAGCATAAAACCAGAGAAGGTGCTGTAATAATCTTCCATAGACGTTTTGCCATCAAACCCAGTTGCTTTCCCAATATCTCACGCTCTGGTGATGGTTTTTCATTGGCCTCAACCTGATATACAAATAAGCGTGGCATATAAAATAAGCCCGCAAACCAAGTCACCATAAAGATGATATGCAGAGATTTAAAGTATAGATAATATTCTATCATGGGACAAAGATAGGGTAAACAGATTTTTCTTATTTAACCCAGATTATGCTATCGCGATACACATACGTTGTACTATGGATCAAACATTGTATAATCATTTATTAGGAGGAAAATAAATTTTGAAATTCTACGTAAGTTACACAGTCACACATATACTAATGAGGTTCTGTAACCTTCTTTTTTTTAAATTATGAAAAGACAACATTTTCTATTATTAGTAAGCATGCTATTGTTATTCAACTCATGTCATGTGGGTCGGTTTTTTTACTGGAATTTTGCAGATACAGGAGACGCAAATAGATTTGAAAGTGTGCCTATTAAAAAAGGGGAGACTCCTTTTTATTTCAAAGAAGCACCACAACCACAGGACGATGTAGTACCAACGACAACAGCCTATAAAAAGAATGCAAGCTTACCGTTTGAAGAAATGTTAGAAAAGAGTGGTACAACGGCTTTTATAGTAATTAAAGATGACCACATTTTATACGAACGCTATTTTGATGATTACACAAAAGCGACAGACCATCCGTCATTTTCGGTTTCCAAATCGTTTATATCTGCATTAATCGGAATTGCCATAGAAGAAGGTTACATACAGTCTCTAGACGACCCTATTAGAAAATACTTGCCTGAACTAGATACCTCTTTTGATCCAGTGACCTTAGACCATGTAATTAATATGAAATCAGGTATAAAATTTAGCGAAGGATATTTTAATCCCTTTGGGGAAGTTGCAAAGTTTTATTATGGCACCAACTTAAAAAAAAATGTCAAGCAGATAAAAGTGAACGAAACTCCAGGAAAAGTTTGGAAATACAAAAGCGGTAACACACAGTTATTAAGCCTAGCCCTAGAGAGTGCTACAAAAAGGCCATTGCAAGACTATTTTCAAGAAAAGATATGGCAACCTTTAGGTATGGAATACGATGCCTCATGGAACATCGACAGCAAGAAAAATCAAACCGCTAAAGCTTTCTGTTGTCTAAATGCAAGAGCAAGAGATTATGCAAAGTTTGCTAGATTATACTTACATCAAGGAAATTGGAATGGTAAGCAGATTGTACCTAAAGATTGGGTTGCTAAAACAACTTCATTTACAGACTCAACAAGCAGATATGGGTATTCTCATCACTGGTGGAGGAACCTCTCCATAATAGAATTAAAAGGTTCTTTTCAAAACACCTCAACCGCTACAATAAAAGCTGCAAAAGCGCCTCACACAGATTATCTAGCACGTGGTATTTTAGGCCAATTTGTATATCTCCATCCAGAAAAAGAAATTGCCATTATTAGGCTTGGAGATAAATTGGGTGGTGTTAATTGGCCTACCCTATTTAGAGAAATTGCCGAAATGAATTAAGCCTTATAACAATACCGGCATGTCCCACTCTTCTTGTAACGAAGCGTAACAAATTTTATATCATGTACCTCAAAAAATAGGTATGACCCCTTAGTTCAGTCTTAATTAGCTTAACACGATAGTTGCCCTAGAGCTAAATACAACCCCTATAGCTACACTAAGTTTATTACCTGATGGATAGTATAAATTTACAGATCAAACGGTTCTTTCATAAGCGGTGGTTGAGTGTTTTTGATGAAGCTTAGCGCAATCAAAAATGTATCGAAACCACGAGGGTTAGTGCTATTTTTTAAAGCTCTTTTTTGCTAGCTTAGGTAATAAATGAGTTGCACCATTTATAAGAGCTTCTCGTTTTTTTCGACTCCATCCTTGAACTTGTTTTTCTCTATAAAATGCTTCGTCTATTCTAGTGAATTCCTCAAAATACACCAACTTTACTGGTAATCGTCTAGCCGTATATATAGCTCCTTTCCCATCCTGATGTTCATTAAATCTACGATCAATATCTTTGGTGCTTCCCACATAATAGGAATCATCAAAACATTGCAAGATGTACATATATCCTTTTGTCATATCCGATTTAGGGCGTAACAAATACGGTTATCTCGATACAATTTCACTACTGCGAAATCACTCGATTACCTTAAATAGTTCTTTCATAAGCGGTGGTTGAGTGTTTTTGATGAAGCTTAGCGCAATCAAAAATGTATCGAAACCCAAGCCTACATCAATCCTCCACAAACAAATAATTCAATTGCAAGGCATTAAAATCAGTATTAAACTGTGCAACTTGGGCATCTAGCATCGTATCAAAAGCAGAGAGCTGTTTATTAATCGCAGCTGTGAGTTCATTTTTTACCGCGATGTCCTGCTCTGTAGGTCCAAAATCTCCCATTCCCACAAGGCTATTTAAGTGTCCCAGTTTGTTGGTAAGTTTTATCGGAAAATTCAACGGATCTTGCCCAGAACGGTTTTTAGTCTGGTACAATTCCTTCTCTATCTTACCAAATTCCTCTTGCAT
>CAZXMY010000252.1:0-3957 GCA_964641325.1 uncultured Flavobacteriaceae bacterium
ATACCGTAATAGGTATACGCATATCCTTTCTTGCGTGTATTTTTTCTTATAGCAGCGTTTTTCTCCAGAGTTTCTGCAGTTTTATAACCTCTAGGATGATCTAAGTGAACGCAGAGCGCACTATATCGTATTTGCTTAGACTTAAATCCCATATTAATTAATCGCTCTCCTAATTCGCGATCCTGCCCTCCGTATTGCATACGTTCATCAAATCCATTGACTGCCAAAATATCTTTTTTCCAGCCACTAGCGTTGTGACCATTCCAACTGGCATTAGTAGGTGTTACTTGATTGAGAATAGTGGCTTTTAACCCTTTTGCAGTAAGTTTATTATTCTTAAAAGACGGCATAAGTCCCAGTTCTTTAAGCCAATTAATATCAAAACAGCGTTGCTTCTCAACATCTTCTTGAGTAATTTTTTTAGAAATATCAAGCGGTAACTTAAAGTATCCTCCAGATAGAAAGTGGTTAGGTTCTCTATGTTTAAGGTGTTGTTCTACAAAATCACTTTTTGCAATGCAATCTCCATCACTCATTAATATGTAATCTGCATTACAAACTTCAACAGCTTTATTGAGAATACGTGATTTCTGAAAGCCGTCGTCCTCCTGCCATACGTGTATAATAGGTACTGGAAAATCTTTGCTAAATGCAGTTATACACTGTCTTGTTTCGGGTCCAGAACCATCATCTGCAATGACTAATTCAAAATCTGTGGTCGTTTGCACAGCATAACCCCATAGCGTTTTTTTTAGCCATTCTACCGCATTATAAGTACTTATAATAACTGAAATTGAGGGAGTTCTATTAGTCATAGTAATACAACAAAAATACTATTTAATTGTTTAAACTTTGTAGCTTTGCTTTTCAAAATAATACATGAATAAACTAACCGCCATCATTCCTACGGGTAATGAAGAACATAATATCAGAGCAGTTCTTGAGTCTGTATCTTTTGCAGACGAGATTATGGTGGTAGATTCTTTTAGTACAGATAAAACCGTTGCTATTGCTAAAGAGTATACAAATTTTATTCTTCAACGAGAATATAAGTACTCTGCTTCGCAAAAAAATTGGGCAATTCCTCAAGCCTCTCATCAATGGATCTTACTTGTGGATGCAGATGAACGCGTAACTCCAGAACTCAAAGAAGAAATTACAAATTTGCTTAAAGATCCTCCACATGATATTAATGCATATTGGATATATAGGATGAACCACTTTATGGGCAAACGCGTCAAATATAGTGGATGGCAAAATGATAAAGTAATACGTCTATTCAAAAGAGATTTCTGTAAGTATGAAGATAAAATGGTTCATGCAGAGATTCTTACTACCGGTAATGTAGGCTTTCTAAAAAATAAATTTCACCATGATACTTTTATCTCCTTAGACTATCATATTACAAAACTCAATCGCTATGCTGCCTGGCAGGCACGCGACTACGATAAAAAGGTAAACCGACTTACACCCTTTCATATGATTATTAAACCTTTATGGGGGTTTTTTAAACATTATGTGATCCAAATGGGGTTTAGAGATGGTATCGTTGGTTTAGTTATAAGCTACCTTCACGCTTATTCGATATGGATGCGTTACGCCAAGTTATGGCTTTATAGACGTGGATTGAAGTAGTCTCGTTAGTGTGCTTTCGCGAAAGCAAGCCACTATCTATAAAAATTTTCTTTAAACCACTCTATTTGCGCTCGTAAACCTTCTTTAAATGAAGTACTAGGTTCATACATAAGAATATGCCTTGCTTTATCAATATTTGCAGTGGTGATACGTTGATCTCCGGCTCGTTTTACCTTAGTGGTTAGGACTGCCTTTTTCCCTAGCAATTCTTCTACCATTTCAATTCCCTCAGCGGTACTATACACTTGATCATTACCAAGATTAATAATCTGTCCATTGCAAGCTTCTAGGTGGTTTAAAATCTTGATCATACCTTGAATCACATCACCTACGTAACTAAAACTACGCAAATGCATCTCGCTTCCCTCATATAGCGGAAATGAAGTGTCTTCTAAAATCGCTTTTATAAGTTTAGTATATAACTTTTCTGGTCGTTCACGCGGTCCATAAACAGAATATAACCTGATAGAACAGACAGGTGTCTTAGATATCTTGCTTTCTTGCATGACAAACTGCTCAGCAGCTAGTTTTGTCATTCCATAATCTGATGCCGGAGAAGGTTCAGCCTCTTCATTACCTATTGCCTCTAAACCATAAACCGATGAGGTTGAAATGTTTACAAACATTTGCAGTCGAGCCAGACCTTTTGCCCATTTAAATAAATTTTGAGTGGCTTGGATATTGTTTAACTTATATAAACGGTAATCTGTAGAAGAAGAAATTCCGGGTTGTGCTGCAAAATGATAGATAATCTCAATATCATCCGGAAGCATAGTCTCTAAATTATCTAATAGATCACCCACTATAAATCGCGAACCACTCGCTACAACAGCCTCTCTATTAAGCTCTTTTAGACTTCTATTATAATAAGGTGCAAAATTGTCTAGCCCTATGACTTCATGACCTTGTCTTGCAAGAGCTTCGGCCATATGAGAACCAATAAAGCCAGCTGCTCCAGTAACCAGTATTTTCATTTCTAAGAGTAATAAGTTTTCAAAAATAGGATTCTTTACATTAATCAATAAAAAAAAGCCTCTCAATTTGAGAGGCTTATTAATTTATAAGGAACGGAAAAGATTATTTCCCTCCTTCCATTTGCTTCTTAAGAGCCGCTAACGCTTCGTTTGCATCACCAAGAGTAGGCTTAGCCTCATCTGCTTGCGCAGCTGCCTTCTTAGCTTGCTTCTTAACGATTTTTGCTTCCTCTTCCTTATGAATCACCATATGAGAAGCTACTACGCGCTTAAAGTCCTTATTGAATTCTATAATTTGGAATTCAACCTCTTCTCCTTTTGCTACTTTAGATCCATCTTCTTTCTCCAAGTGACGCGTAGGAATAAAGGCCGTGATATCTTCGTTAAAATCTACCGTTGCTCCTTTATCTACAATCTCCGTAAGGGCAGCCGTGTGCTTAGTACCTACAGCAAAATCTGCTTCGTACTTATCCCAAGGGTTATCCTCTATTTGCTTGTGACCTAAAGATAATTTACGTCCTTCTACATCTAGTTCAAGAACCACTACTTCTAGCTTATCTCCTACAGCACAAAACTCAGATGGGTGCTTTACTTTCTTAGTCCAAGAAAGGTCAGAAATGTAAATTAATCCATCAATCCCTTCTTCTAACTCTAAGAATACTCCAAAGTTTGTGAAGTTGCGAACAATACCTTCATGACGTGAGCCTACAGGGTACTTAGATGTGATATCTGTCCATGGGTCTGGTGTTAATTGCTTAATACCAAGACTCATCTTACGATCTTCACGATCTAAAGTAAGAATCACTGCTTCTACCTTATCGCCTACTTTTACAAAATCTTGTGCACTGCGCAAGTGTGTAGACCAAGACATTTCAGAAACGTGAATTAATCCTTCTACGCCTTCAGAAACTTCTATAAAGGCACCGTAATCTGCAATTACAACAACTTTACCTTCTACCTTATCACCTATCTTCATTTCTTCACTAAGTGCTTCCCAAGGATGCTTAGTCAATTGTTTAAGACCCAATTGGATACGTGTTTTATTCTCATCAAAATCAAGAATTACCACATTAAGTTTCTGATCTAACTCTACAATCTCACTAGGGTGATTGATGCGAGACCAAGAAAGGTCTGTAATGTGAACAAGTCCATCTACTCCACCTAAATCAACAAACACACCGTAAGAAGTAATATTCTTTACAACTCCTTCTAGTACTTGTCCTTTCTCTAATTGAGCGATGATTTCCTTCTTTTGCTCTTCTATATCTGCTTCGATAAGCGCTTTATGAGAGACAACAACGTTTTTAAACTCGTGGTTAATTTTCACAACCTTGAATTCCATTGTTTT
>CAZXMY010000253.1:0-3953 GCA_964641325.1 uncultured Flavobacteriaceae bacterium
GGGTATTCATACTCATAGCACTTGGAAAAAGATCTTCTTCCATACCAACAATATATACAAACGGAAATTCTAACCCTTTAGCAAGGTGTATCGTCATAAGGGCTACTCTATCCTCATCACCTTTGTCATTGTCCATATCTGTAGCCAGTGCCACATCTTCTAGAAACTCTGCGAGGGAGCCTGTTGTATCTGCAAGTTGTTTTTGCTCTTCTACAAAATCACGCATACCATTAAGGAGTTCCTCTATATTTTCGATACGCGCAATTCCTTCTGGAGTTCCATCTTTTTTAAGTTCTTGCAGTAAACCTGTTTTTTTAGCAACCGTTTCTGCTACCGTAAAAGCGTCGCCGCCTTCATTAAGAATCTGGAAACTCTTAATCATCGTTACAAAATTGGCTAGCTTAGTTTGTGTTCCTCTATTAATACTCATGGATCCACCAAGTTGCTCAATCTTTTCCATCACTTCAAAAACAGAACGATCATAATGCTTTGCCGCTACAATTAATTTATCTACCGTGGTACTTCCAATACCGCGCGCCGGATAATTAATAACACGTTTTAAGGCTTCTTCATCTTTAGGATTGATAATCAATCGTAAATAGCCTAGCACATCCTTAATCTCTTTACGCTGATAAAAAGAAAGACCCCCATAAATACGATAGGGTATATCTCGCTTACGTAAAGCGTCCTCCATCGCACGGGATTGGGCATTAGTACGATATAAGATGGCAAAATCACCATTCAATAACTGGTGATTCATTCGGTTTTCAAAAATACTAGATGCCACATAACGCCCTTCTTCTCCATCCGTAGGAGAACGATGTACAATTATTTGTCCGCCAGCATCATTTTCTGTCCAGACTGTTTTATCCAGACGTGTTTTATTTTTCTCAATAACCGAGTTTGCAGCCTCTACAATATTCTTGGTAGAACGATAATTTTGCTCTAATCTATAGGTTGCTACATTCTCGTAATCACGTTGGAAATTGAGAATATTATTGATATTCGCTCCTCTAAACGCATAGATACTCTGGGAGTCATCACCTACCACACAAATATTCTGAAACTTATCTGACAGAGCTTTTACAATCAAATACTGACTATGGTTAGTATCCTGATACTCATCTACCAGTATGTATTTAAATCTATTTTGGTATTTGTTGAGCACCTCTGGAAAACGGTTAAGCAACTCATTTGTACGTAAGAGCAAATCATCAAAATCCATCGCTCCGGCTTTAAAACAACGATCTACATATTCGGCATAAATTTCTCCCATTCGTGGGCGTTTAGCCATCGCATCTGCCTCTATGAGTTCGGGATTATTAGCATAAGCCTTAACCGTAATAAGGCTATTCTTAAAAGAAGAAATACGATTATAAACCTGTTTGTACTTATAGATATCCTTATCCAGCTGCATCTCCTTAATAATAGCACTTACAAGCCGCTGCGAGTCCTGCGTATCATAGATAGTAAAGTTAGAAGGATAGCCCAGCTTATCTGCTTCAAAGCGCAATATCTTGGCAAAAATGGAGTGAAAAGTTCCCATCCACAGGTTCTTTGCTTCGTTCCCACCTACAATACCAGCGATACGCTTTTTCATCTCACGCGCCGCCTTATTCGTAAAGGTTAAGGCCAAAATATTAAAAGCATCTACACCCTGACTCATCAAGTAGGCAATACGCATAGTAAGCACACGTGTTTTTCCAGAGCCCGCACCAGCTATTACGATTAACGCGCCATCTTTATGCAAAGTGGGAGCACGCTGTGCCTCATTAAGCCCTTCTATATATACTTCTAATTTGGAATCCATAGCAATGCCCAAAGTACAACTTGAGGTCATAAACAAAAACCCTTCCCTCCTATTTTTATAGTAATTTTTCAACAATGCCATAGCCGTTGTTTTGACCGCTATTAGTTTGTATCTTGGAAGTCTCATTGGTTAGTTTATGAAAAAATATATTCTGGTGTTTTTGGTATTCGCTTTCGCGAAAGCGCTATGCGCACAATCCCCATCTAAGGTAAAAGGCAAGGTCATACCAGCGTTTGGACCGACCTATGAGGTAGCTCATCCAGATTTTAAAACAGATACCAGCCTTGTTTTTAAAGCCGTTTTTGATGTGGCCAAAGCCCCTGAAGATCCATCCAAACGTAACCCTTATATGGAAACTGTTGCCCGCTTTTTAAATATGCATGCAAATGCAGGTGTCCCTGTACAAAATTTGCAAGTGCGCATGGCAGTGCACGGTCAGGCGAGTTATGGTCTTCTTAAAAATGAATTTTATAAAGAAACATTTGGAGTGGACAATCCTAATATTGAGCTAGTAGAAGCCATAGAAGCTGCTGGTGTAGAAGTCCTTTTATGTGGACAAACAGCAGGTTCTAGAAATCTATCTAAAGAACGAAGAATTCCTTTAACTAAAGTTGCTCTTTCTGCAATGACTATTTTAATTCAAAGTCAAGAAGAAGGGTATCATCTAATTGCATTTTAATTTATGAACTTAAAAAACATTCTCCTCGCCTTTCTCGCCGCAACCTCTATATCGCAAGCGCAAACCTCTTTTGACAAAGACATAGAAAGTGTAAAAAACAAAGTTATTGAGTGGCGTCGTGATTTTCATGAAAATCCCGAGTTAGGCAATCGCGAATTCAAAACCGCAGAAAAGATTGCCAATCATCTTAAATCTTTGGGCATCCAGGTACAAACTGGTGTGGCACATACTGGCGTGGTAGGTCTTTTAAAAGGAGATCAGCCAGGAAAAGTAGTCGCCCTACGCGCAGATATAGATGCCCTACCCGTAACAGAGCGTAATGACCTCTCTTTTAAATCTCAAGTGCGTACCACTTTCTTAGGTCAAGAATCTGGGGTTATGCATGCCTGCGGTCATGATACACATACGGCGATGCTTATGGGTGTCGCAGAAGTATTGGCTAAAAACAAAGACAAAATAAAAGGCAGCGTGAAGTTTATTTTTCAGCCATCAGAAGAAGGTCCACCACCAGGAGAAGAAGGTGGTGCCAAACTCATGGTAAAAGAAGGGGTTTTAGAAAACCCAAAAGTGGATGCTATTTTTGGATTGCACATAAACTCAGGAACGCCAGTAAACACCATACGCTATAAACCTGGAGGTACTATGGCCGCTACAGAGCGTTTTGTGGTAAATGTCAAAGGAAAACAAACACATGGCAGCCAGCCATGGTCAGGAGTAGATCCTATTTATATTTCGGCAAAAATTATTGATGGCTTTCAGAGTATTATCTCACGGGAAAGCAAATTAACAGATGAAGCTGCTGTAATTACCATTGGGAAAATCACTTCAGGGAATCGTTTTAATATCATTCCGGAAAGTGCAGAAATGATAGGTACAGTACGCACCCTTGATCCGGATATGCGCACCAAAATTATACGTCGTATGAACGAGATGGCGCGTGATATTGCAAAGGCATATGGTGGAGAAGCAACGATAGACTGGCAAAATATGACCGTAGTAACTTACAACGACTTAGCGCTTACAGATCAGATGCTTCCAACCCTTCAAAAAGTAGGCGGAGCAGAAAATATTAAACTAACTAAAGCGGTCACAGGTGGAGAAGATTTTTCTTTCTTTCAAGAGAAGGTTCCCGGTTTTTATTTCTTTTTAGGAGGTATGACACCAGGCAATGAAGAGGCTTTCCCTCACCATACACCAGACTTTTTTATAGACGAATCTGGCTTCCAATTGGGCGTCAAAGCCCTCAGTCAGATGTCTATCGATTATTTGAATGCTAATTAATACATGCTATTGGTGTGGGTGGTTGTTTCTTTTTTTTTTGTAAAGTGCGCAGCACAAAAAAGAAGAAACTTTCCGTATCATTCATTCCGCCAGATGTCTATCGATTATTTGAATGCTAATTAAGTTTTGAAATTGGAGTGGGTGGTTTTTAAAATGTAATCATCTATTTTGTTACGATTATAT
>CAZXMY010000254.1:0-3942 GCA_964641325.1 uncultured Flavobacteriaceae bacterium
ATTCTATAGAAGAGATCTGGCCAGATTATCCCTCAGATGAGGATTATCTCTGGAATGAAGATGAATATTAACAATATATTACGTCAAAACAACTTAAAAAGTCTCGCTAAGAGGCTTTTTTTTTGAGTAAATTTGACGACTATTACAATTTGAAAAGACACCATAATTATGGGATTATTAGATAACGTATTAAAGATTTTTGTAGGCGATAAGTCTAAACAAGATGTAGGCAAAATAAGCCCTATTCTTGACGAGATAAAAGCACACGAGAAAGCACTAGAAGAGCTATCTCTAGATGGCTTACGCGAAAAAACAAACGAATTCAAACAACGTCTCGCTGCAGATCTTAAGGAGGTTAACGATAAAATGACTGCCCTCAAAGCAGATGCCGAAACCGAAGAAGATATAGATAAAAGAGAAGACATCTATGCCGAAATAGATAAACTCAAAGACGATGCCTACGATGTATCAGAAAAAACACTTTCAGATATTCTGCCTGAAGCCTTTGCCGTTGTAAAAGAAACTGCAAAGCGATTTGTGCATAATACAACTTTAGAAGTTACCGCAACAGAATATGACCGTCTTCTTAGTGGAGAACACGACTATGTGACTTTAGAGGGAGAGAAAGCCCTTTGGGCAAATAGCTGGAATGCTGCTGGAAAAGAAGTGACTTGGGATATGATTCACTATGATGTGCAGCTTATAGGAGGTATCGCCATGCACCAAGGTAAAATCGCAGAAATGCAAACAGGAGAAGGTAAAACTCTTGTAGCGACGCTACCTGTATACCTAAATGCGTTAACGGGTAACGGGGTGCATCTGGTAACAGTAAACGATTACCTAGCTAAGCGTGATAGTGCTTGGATGGCACCTATCTTCCAATTTCACGGGCTTACAGTAGACTGTATAGATTATCACAGACCTAACAGTCCGCAACGACGTGCTGCATATGCCGCAGATATCACATATGGTACAAACAACGAGTTTGGTTTTGACTACCTACGTGATAATATGTCCCACAAGCCAGAAGATTTAGTGCAACGACCACATAACTATGCGATTGTAGATGAGGTAGATTCTGTACTCGTAGATGATGCGCGTACACCGCTTATCATTTCTGGACCTGTACCTAAAGGAGACGTTCATGAATTTGATGCTCTTAAACCATCCATTGAAAAAATTGTAGGTATTCAACGTGGCGAATTGGTAAAAACCCTCGCCGAAGCAAAAAAATTAATTGCCGATGGCGATACAAAAGAAGGAGGAATACAACTACTTCGTGTGTACCGCGGACTTCCAAAAAACAAAGCCCTAATCAAATACTTAAGTGAAGAGGGAATACGTATGTTACTGCAAAAGACAGAGAATTTCTATATGCAGGATAACAATCGTGAGATGCCTAAAATAGACGAAGCACTCTATTTTACGATAGACGAAAAAAACAACCAGATAGAACTTACCGATCGTGGGATAGAATACCTATCTGGAAAAGATGATCCTAACTTCTTTGTGATGCCAGAGATGGGAATGGAAATTTCCAAAATCGAAAACAAAGGTCTCTCTCCTGAGCAAGAAGCAGAGGAAAAAGAGGAACTCTTCAGAGAATTCTCAGTAAAGTCGGAGCGCATTCATACCATGAATCAACTTCTCAAAGCCTATACCTTATTTGAAAAAGATACAGAGTATGTGGTGATGGAAAATAAGGTGATGATTGTAGATGAGCAGACTGGACGTATTATGGATGGTCGTAGATATAGCGATGGACTGCACCAAGCCATAGAAGCTAAAGAAAATGTAAAGATTGAAGATGCTACCCAAACTTTTGCAACGGTAACACTGCAAAACTACTTCCGTATGTACCGTAAATTATCGGGTATGACCGGTACTGCTATTACAGAAGCAGGTGAGCTTTGGGAAATCTATAAACTAGATGTGGTAGAAATACCTACCAATAGACCTATCGCACGCCACGACAGAGATGATCTGGTTTACAAAACCAAGCGTGAAAAATACAATGCCGTTATAGATGAAGTAACAAAATTATCTCAAGAAGGACGACCCGTACTTATTGGTACCACCTCTGTAGAGATTTCTGAGTTATTAGGAAAAATGCTTACGATGCGTAAGATTCCTCATAATGTATTGAATGCAAAACTCCATAAAAAAGAAGCAGATATTGTAGCAGAAGCTGGGAATGCAGGAGTAGTTACTATTGCAACTAATATGGCAGGTCGTGGTACAGATATTAAACTATCAGACCAAGTAAAAGAGGCTGGTGGTCTTGCCATTATAGGTACAGAACGTCACGACTCTAGACGTGTAGATAGACAATTAAGAGGTCGTTCTGGGCGACAAGGAGATCCGGGAAGTTCACAGTTTTATGTATCTCTAGAGGATAACTTAATGCGTCTATTTGGATCTGAACGTATTGCTAAGATGATGGATCGTATGGGTCTTAAAGAAGGAGAAGTCATCCAGCACTCTATGATTTCCAAATCTATAGAGCGTGCTCAGAAAAAGGTAGAAGAAAACAACTTTGGGGTACGTAAGCGTCTACTAGAATATGATGATGTGATGAATGCACAACGTGAGGTGGTATACAAACGCCGCCGTCACGCTTTGCACGGAGAACGCCTTCGCGTAGATCTTGCTAATATGATTTACGATACCTCAGAGGTAATTGTAGAAGCAAACAAACAAGCAGAAGATTACAAAAACTTTGAATTTGAACTTATAAGGTACTTCTCAATGTCTAGCCCTGTAGATGAAGGTACTTTTAGCAGTATGGGGACAAAAGAGCTTACAGATAAAATTTATCACGCTGCTTTTGACCATTACAAAGATAAGATGACTCGCAATGCAGATCTGGCCTTTCCTATTATTAAAAGAGTGTATGAGGATCCTGCGAGTAAATTTGAACGTATAGTAGTACCTTTTACTGATGGTACAAAAGAACTTCGCGTGGTTACCAATCTCAAAGAAGCCTATGAGACAGATGGTAAACAACTTGTAAACGATTTTGAAAAAAATATAACTCTTGCTATTATAGATGATTCTTGGAAAACGCATCTTCGTAAAATGGATGAGTTAAAGCAATCTGTACAACTGGCTGTTCACGAGCAAAAAGATCCTTTGTTAATTTACAAGTTCGAAGCCTTTGAGCTTTTTAAAGCGATGATTGATAAAGTAAACAAAGAAGTAATTTCGTTCTTATTTAAAGGAGAAATTCCTCAAGGTAATCAGCAGCAGGTAAGCGATGCCTCAAAAGTACGTGAGCGTCGTGAGCAAACGCAAACCCAAAAGGAAGAGATTCCTAATATGGATGAACGTTCTGCGCAAAGTCGTGCTGCCGGAAATACACAACCACAACAACAGCAGGTTACAGAAACCATTGTGCGTGATCGTCCAAAAATAGGTCGTAATGATCGGGTTACGATTAAAAATGTACTTTCTGGAGAAAACAAAACGGTTAAGTACAAACAAGCAGAACCGCTTATTGCCAAAGGGCAATGGGTACTTGTAGAAGAATAAAATAAATACTGTTCTAGTAAGTTAAGGCGAACCCAATGTGGTTCGCCTTTTTTGTACAACATCTTTATGTGGTTGCGCTCCTTTTCCATTTGCTCTAGTTTTGACCTAAACAATTAAAACATTACTCATGAAAAAAATTACATTATTAACTGCTCTTATTCTCTTTAGTTTAGGAGCCATAGCACAGCAAGGACCATTCTTGTATCTAGTAGAAGAAAACTGGCTAGCAGAATGTGAATCAGAAACTCCATTAATTATTGAAGATTTTCAAGGTCCTGGCCAAACTCAAGTATGTCAAACATCGATAACAAACTGCTTCGAAGCCGGTGAGCTAGTAGATGGATTTGATGTTACAGCAAGTGATGGCGGTGATATGTTATTTGCATTCCCAGGACAGGTAGGAGCAAATCA
>CAZXMY010000255.1:0-3938 GCA_964641325.1 uncultured Flavobacteriaceae bacterium
CGTTAAAAAGACTCCAGATTGACGTTTTTCTTCGATAAGTGTCTGCATGGCTTTATCGCTGCTCATTCCAACATTAAAATCTCCATCTGTAGCCAGTATTACCCTATTATTTCCGTTCTTTTTAAAATTTTCTTGTGCGAGTTTATAAGCTAATTCAATACCTTGACCACCTGCTGTAGAGCCCCCAGCATTTAGAT
This sequence comes from uncultured Flavobacteriaceae bacterium, assembly GCA_964641325.1. GTDB lineage: Bacteria > Bacteroidota > Bacteroidia > Flavobacteriales > Flavobacteriaceae > Dokdonia. The sequence continues at coordinate 198 of CAZXMY010000255.1, forward strand.
TTCTAATTGCCTGCATTATTTTTTCCTTCTTATCTCCAGAAGTAGGCTCTAAAACCACTCCTGCTGCTCCTGCATAAACTACTATAGACACTTTATCTTCTTTACGTAAGTTTTGTACTAACACCTCAAAAGCGCTCTTAAGCAGTGGTAACTTATTGTTATTGGACATAGAACCGGATACATCAATTAAAAATGTCAAATTAGATGGTGGTAAACTCTCAGCGTTGAGCTCCTTACCTTTTAAACCTATTTTTAAAAGTAAGGTCTCCTTATTCCATGGAGTTTGAGCAAGTTCCGTATGTACTGCAAAAGGCTTATCGTCTTTTGGCCCTTCATACGCATAATCAAAGTAATTTACCATCTCTTCAATCTTAACAGCATCTAAAGGTATGTTCTGACCATTATTAATCATCCTGCGTACATTACTATAAGAAGCTCTATCTACATCTATTGAGAATGTTGATAACGGATCGTAAGAAACACTTTTAAATTGGTTTTCAAACAGTTCTTTATAGCTCTCATCATTTTCTATGCGATAATTTCCTTTTACTGTACTTATAACCACACATCTTTTTCCTCCCAAATCTCCAAAAAGCTTCTTTGCCCTAGCCGGCTTATAGGTCACTTTGTGATCTATATTCTTAGTATCCATACCTTCTATAAGATTGTGCAGAGATGGATGTATCAAAACACCATCTACTATATAAGCCACATTATTATCTTCCTTTGGAGAATTGGTGTTGCCGGAACTAGGGACAATACTTTTTTCAAACTGCTTCTTAGGACTATGATTAGAAATCCCTGAAATAGAATTGTAGCCACGAATGACAACATTTGTAGCAGATCCCGAAACACCTGAAGAAGATGTAATATTCACTCCAGATGCTTTTCCCGAAAGTCTTCTAGCAGCACTCTGGCTCCTTCTATTACTTATTGCTTCTGACCGCACTTCACTTACCGCATAACCCAATGCTTTTTTCTCCCTTTTTAAACCTTGTGCAGTTATTATCACCTCTTCAAGTTGGTTATCACTAGCCATTGTTATATTTATTACCGTTTGATTGCCAACAAGAACTTCTTGAGTGCTATAACCTACATAAGAAAAAACTAAAACATCATTAGATGTAGCTCGTATGGAATATTTTCCATCAAAATCTGTGGTTGCGCTATGCTCACCACCTTTTATATAGACAATAGCGCCTGGAAGTGGTCCATTTTCTTCAGATACAATTCCTGCAATGGTTTTAGTTTGTGCAGCTAGGGTTACTTGCAGTAACACTAACAAAATGATGTGTATTATCGTTTTCATAAGATTGGATTTTAAATTCTTTCCAAACTTATCGTACTATTTGCTTTGACAAAACCAGCAATGAGGGAAACAACCGTCTCGATGAGTAAACTTAAAGATTACAAAAAGGTATTCTTAAAGACTAAGCTCAATACCAAGGTTTAAGGAAGTAAAAGTACCTGGGTTAATAATAATTCCAGCATAAGATAGTTTAACACCAAACTTGTCACTTAACATATAGATACCTTGCACCTTATAATAAAGTCCTCCTTCACTAAGAGCTGGAGCGACCGCAATACTATATCCAACATCAACTCCTAAAATAAAACTTTCTGAAGCTGAAAATCTTGCAGTTCCTCCAATAGGAACAAAAGTAGTATCGTCTAAACTGATTGTTCTATTAAAAAGAAGCGGGTCGTCGTTTTGAAAACCACCAAACTCTGCTGAATTGAATTGCTTGCCAAAAAAGTGAACTACAGATATTGATGGTCCTACAGCAAATTGATTTGCTACATCGAAGATATAAGCTCCTTCAGCATTTAAAACAAATGAATTTGAATCCGAAAAATCACCAATAGGAAATCCGCCACTCACCGCTATTTTAATTTCTTGAGCTCGCACGAGTGCTCCTATACATAATACTACTAAAATTAAGATGCTCTTTTTCATTTAAAATAGAATAATTAGATCATCTTAGTCTGGAGATTCCAAACCAGTTTTGATATAAGCGTAGTTCACATTTTTACATTCAAATATACTACTTTAACAAAAACAGAAAACCCTACTATAAAGTAGGGCTTGTACTATGAATGATGTTTACACGAGAGCATATTAAATCTATTTAGCAATATTAACCGCTCTAGTCTCACGTATTACCGTAACTTTTACCTGACCTGGATAGGTCATATCTGTTTGTATTTTTTGAGAGATTTCAAATGATAATGCAGCTGCCTTCTCATCATTTACTTTTTCACTTTCTACAATCACTCTCAATTCACGTCCCGCCTGGATAGCATAGGCTTTCTTCACACCATTAAACCCAAAAGCAATATCCTCTAGATCCTTAAGACGTTGTATATAGGAATCTAACACTTGACGTCTAGCTCCAGGACGAGCACCGCTTATGGCATCACAAACTTGTACTATAGGTGATAATAGAGAGGTCATCTCTATTTCGTCATGGTGAGCTCCAATCGCATTACAAACATCTGGTTTCTCTCCGTGCTTTTCTGCCCATTGCATTCCTAATATAGCGTGAGGTGTTTCTGTTTCTGTATCAGGTACTTTCCCAATGTCGTGAAGTAATCCTGCTCTTTTAGCTAGTTTAGGATTTACACCTAACTCGGCTGCCATCACGCTACATAATTTTGCCACTTCTCTACTGTGCTGTAATAAATTTTGCCCATACGAAGAACGGTATTTCATTCGTCCGACTGCTTTGATCAACGTAGGATGTAGACCATGTATTCCTAAATCAATTACAGTGCGTTTTCCTACTTCTACAATTTCTTGTTCTATTTGCTTTGTGGTTTTACGCACTACCTCTTCTATACGCGCTGGGTGAATACGCCCGTCTGTTACGAGTTTGTGCAGAGATAAACGTGCTATCTCTCTTCGTACACTATCAAAACAGGATAAAATAATCGCATCGGGTGTATCATCTACAATAATTTCGACACCTGTTGCGGCCTCTATGGCTCTTATGTTACGGCCTTCTCGTCCTATAATTCTTCCCTTTACATCATCGCTTTCCAGATTAAAAACAGAGACACAATTCTCTACAGCTTCTTCTGTTCCTATACGTTGTATTGTGCTAATAATTACTTTTTTTGCCTCCTGCTCTGCTGTCATTTTGGCTTCTTCCATGGCCGCTTGAATATGCGCCATAGCATCTGTCTTTGCCTTTTCTTTTAGAGATTCCACTAGTTGTTCCTTGGCGACATCTGCTGAGAGTCCAGAGATTACTTCTAGCTGCTGCACCTGGTTGTTGTGCATTTTATCAACCTCAGCTTGTTTTTTATCTAAAAAAGAGATGCGCTTGTCGTAATCTTTAGTCTTATCTTCTAAGGATTGGTTGAGTTTTTTGTTTCGCGAAAGCTCACTACTCACCTGTGACTCTTTATCACGTGTGCGCTTTTCTGCTTCAGCCATTTTCTTATCACGGCTAAGGATTACCTTTTCATGCTCTGCCTTGAGTTCTATAAACTTCTCTTTGGCTTGAAGAATTTTATCTTTTTTGACAGACTCTGCTTCTATCTTAGCTTCCTTAAGGATACCTTTTGCATTTTTCTTTGCTTCATTTATAATTTGAGAGGACTTGTTACGCTCTAGCATTTTGGCTATCAAAAAGCCTACTATAAGAGCTACAATACCTACAATAATCAATACTACTGTATTATCCATGCTGTTGGTTTTTTATATAGACATACTTTGTGAGAGTATGGTTATAAGGG
>CAZXMY010000256.1:0-3931 GCA_964641325.1 uncultured Flavobacteriaceae bacterium
CGTATTCAGGTGGCTTTATTTAATATCTTACAGGAAGGTGATATCCAGATACGAGGCTTTAAGTTGCGCTTAGACCTGGATATGCAGTTTGTGTTTACAGCAAACCCAGAGGATTATACGAATAGAGGGAGTATCGTAACACCGCTTAAGGATAGAATAGGCTCGCAAATACTCACGCACTATCCAGAGGATATTGCAACCGCACGCACGATTACCCAACAAGAAGCCAATCTGGATACAAGGCAAAAAGAAACGACTCATGTTCCAGACCTTGCTAAGGATTTATTAGAGCAATTGAGTTTTTCTGCTAGAGAGAGTGAGTTTATAGATGAAAAGAGTGGTGTAAGTGCTCGTATGAGTATCACTGCCTTTGAGAATTTATTGAGCACTGCAGAGCGTAGAGCTCTAATTAATGGAGAAAAAGAGACTACAGTGCGTTTTGGGGACTTAATTGGGATTATCCCATCTATTACCGGTAAAGTAGAGCTTGTTTACGAAGGAGAGCAGGAAGGGAGTGCTGAGGTGGCTAAAACCTTAATAGGAGATGCTACCAAAGAACTTTTTGATGCCTACTTCCCTAAAATTGAAAAACTTACTAAGGAAGAAGATCAAGATCCCTACGAACAATTACTGGCTTGGTTTTTTGAGCAATCTGGTTTTGAACTAGAAGATGGGTTAACGGATAAAGAGTATAAAGAAGAGTTGGATCGTGTGACACCTTTAGTAGATTTAGTAAAGAAGTATCAACCGGATACTCCGGAAGAAGACCGTTACTTTATGATGGAGTTCCTGCTGTGGGGATTAGTCGAAAATAAGAAGTTGAGTAAATACAAAATGAGCTCAGGAATGCGCTTTAATGATTTATATGGGAGTTATATTTCTGGATTGGGTTAAATGCAATTATCGTTTGTGATTTCGACTCAGGTTTAGAATGATAAAATAGGGGTGGTTATAAAAAAGAGTTTGTAGCTTTTTGCGCAAACTCTTTTTTATTTTCGGTTCCCTTTTTTTAAAAAAAATAAGTAATTGCAATAAGGATTGGTTAATGTTTTTGGTCCCACATGTGCCTGCAATTTCTGGATGAATACCTATCAATGCCGAGATGTTAATCTGGCTTTATTAGGCAAGAATGCTAAAAAAAAATGCCTGAATTCATTGTGAGCTAATGAAAACACGTGATTTAATTAAGTTCTTTACTTGAATTAGGTAAAATTCTGGAAATAAATAATTTAAGTATTTTATTTAGGTGAGACTAAAATGTAAAAAGCTCTCAAATTGAGAGCTTTTTATAGTATTGTTTGTTTTGACGCTACGCTTACCCGATGGTTGTGGTACTCACTAGATCGATTTCGCGAAAGCGAAAATAAACTACACGTTAGGTATTGTTAATTCTTGCCCTGGATGGATTACATCTGGGTTCTTAAGAACGTCTGTATTTGCCTCAAAAATCGCTTTGTATTTCATAGGATCTTTGTAATATTTCTTAGCAATAAGACTTAAAGATTCACCACCTGCAACTGTATGTTTAGCATAATATGAAGTGTCTGCTACCTCAATATTCGCCATAATATCTGATGGGTTTTCTCCACCAGTGGCTTTTATAGCATCCCATAATTGGTCTTTTTCATATTGATTAGCCGTGGTTCCAGAAACGTGTAAAACCCCATTTTCTTCTTTTACATCTCCGTTTTGAATACTTAATTTTTGACCTAAGTCAAGAACGTTTTGATATTTTGCTTTTACCATTGTTTTTGAATTTAATAATTAATAGTTCTTAAAGATAATAAGTACTAAAGAATTATCTAGCTTACTTCGGGTAAAAATCCAATTGGAATCTAATTTTGCTATTGAGCGATAGATATAGGCTCTTGGACGAATTATTCTTGAAAAATGAGTCTTCCGGTAAATAATTCTTCTACATCTACAGTAGGAGGCATATTACGAGCGATTACATCGCCTGTAGCGCGTATTTCTCCTGTTATACTGTTTTGTGGATTTACGATCATAGGAGCAGCTCCTACATGTCGTAGTGTGAGATCTTGAACAATTAGGTTTCCCGCTTCTAATAGTGGGAATTCATCTGAAAAATTAATATTTGCGGTTGTAGCATTGCCGGATATAAAGAAATCACTATTTCCATTTGCTACTATCCTAAAATCTTCAGCATCTATTTCTAAAAAGAAATCACCGCTTTTATTTACATCTTCTAGACCTGGTGTCGTGATACTTTCTAGTCGTAGTGTCGGAAATGCTAATACTCCCTCGCTACGTACTTCTCCAAAACTATTATTCTTGATAAAAACCAGATTTGGCGTTGTTAATCGTACGGTCGTTAATTTTGTATCTCTAAAAAGATTACATCCATTGTTATTTCGGGCAATAAAGGTGTCGTCTTCTATAAAAAAGGCGAGGTCACTCAAAAGGTTTTGGCGCGTTTCCACGATAATTTCTTGAGTATCTCCTTGAGTAATAACAATATTTACATCATTATCTATTCTAACACGGTTAAATGTAGGGAGTTCTATTGTTCTTGTGATAGGGTCTCCATCGGTTTGAAAGCAATCATTACCATTTTCTGTATCGCAAGAGCTTAACAGATTGAGTGAAGTGGCTACTATTAGAATAAGGAGGTATCGGGCTTGCCTCGCGGCAAGGCAGGTTTGCCTAAGTGTCATTGCATATCTATTAATTGTATCCATCATAACCTATATCCTATACCAAATTCTACACCTTCTGCCTTTGCACCGTGCGCCTTAACCGTTACAGTTCCAAAAATATTCTTCCCAAAATAACGCTTCAAGCCTACGCGAGCATATACACGCCCTTCAAAATCGTAAGGGTAATAGACATAATATCCTAGTTGACTAACAAATGCTACTCTTCCAAAACGTAACTCGTGACCTAAAAATACGCCTACGCGTTTCCAGTCTTCATCTCCTCTTGTGCCTAAACCCGGTAAAGCAATGGCTTCAAAAGCAATTTGTTCTCTTAAAAACTCGGCAAGAAAGACATCTACACCTGCTTGCAAGGTACTTTTTTTGTTAATGCGTTTATCTGCAAAGACGGATCCCACATAAAAGGGATGTCTGCCCAAACCAAGTCTATCACTTTCTGTGATACCACCTCTAAAGACAAAATTAAAAGTAATGGGCTCGCTATATTTTTCTTTTTCATCCGGTATAAAGTCAGGAATCACCTGATCTTTTGGAGTGTATACCACGCCAATATTTGCAGCGATAGTGTTCGTACTATTATTAGGAGCGCGTACATTACCATTAGAATAATGCACAATACTTAATCCAGCTTGAATACTAATATTATCAAATAGCTTCTTCTGATAATTTAATTGCAAAAAGGTGCTGCTAAGTATATGACTACCATAAGCTGTATTTTTTTTGTTTTCTAAAATGTCAAAAGGATTTGTGGCATAGCCAATACCTTGTCCAATTTTTAAATATACCGCACGATTTAAGAAGTAAAAACTATAGTGGCCATATAGACCCAGTGTTTTTCCAAGAAACTCATTATCGGGATCTTGATAAATAAAACTAAATCCCCAATCGGGATAGTTATAGCGCCTTTCCCATTCGTTAAAACCATAGGTTTTACGATTATAGCTGGCGATAAATCCTTGTGGATGTCCCGTAATTAAATGAGCTATATCCTTACTATGCTCTGCTATATTGCCATAAAAGTAGTTAAAATCAAGACTATACGGCTTTTGCTCAACTTCTTGTGAGATGCCATTAGAGGTAACTAAGCACAGGGATAAAGTGCTAATAAGTAAGAAATATCTTTTCACGCTTTCGCGAAAATATACAATAACCAGTAGAATGAAGTAGCTATTGTTGTTTTTTGTTAAGAGAATTATTGTGTTAAGAATCTCCCTGTATCGTTGCTATAATTCCGAAAACAAGACACACTGCTAGAC
>CAZXMY010000257.1:0-3879 GCA_964641325.1 uncultured Flavobacteriaceae bacterium
AGTTGGAGGTAAAAAGGTAATCGAGTGTTTTCGCGAAGCGGAAATGTATCGAGAGGACCGAATAAAACCGAGAACAAAGAGACTAGAGGCGTTAATTCATCATTAATTCATTATGGCATTCAATCATTAATTCATTCAACCATTAATTCCTCTTTCAAAATAAATGAAGCAACTTTAACAGTATATTTTGTTTAATGATTATTGAAAATAATTAAACATAATGTATATTTATGCTTTTAAAAGCAACACTATGGCAACCGCTAAGAAAAAAGTAACTCAAGAACACATTATAGGTGCTTATATGGAGTATGTGCTAGAGCACGGCAAGCAACCGGCTACCCTTTATAAATTCTGTAAAGAACAAAAAATAGAAGAACAACATTTCTATAACTTCTTTGGTTCATTTAAAGGTTTACAACAGCATATTTGGGTAGCCTTGTATGAGAGCACAGTGGCAACATTGCATAAGGACAAAGCCTATGAAGGCTATACTAATAAGGATAAAATGTTATCCTTTTTTTATACCCTGTTCGGCAACTTGACGGCAAACAGAAGCTATCTGCTTTTTGCATTGCAAGAGCATAAAAATATGCTTAAGAATCTCGAACAACTTAAACAATTACGTCATAATATAAAAGCCTTCTCTACCGAGCTTATCGAAGCTGACAATGAGATCAAAACGTATCGCATCATGAAAAATCCAGTACAACTCTTTTCTGAAGGCGCTTGGTTTCAGTTTGTATTTCTTCTTAAATATTGGATGGAAGACAACTCACCCGCTTTTGAGAAAACAGATATGGCGATAGAGAAATCTGTCAAGGCCATTTTTGATGTATTTGAAACCACACCACTAGAAAGTATTCTAGATTTTGGAAAATTCTTGGTGAAGGAAAATTTTGCTTTCGCGAAAGCGAAATAATAAGAACACCATCATCGTAATAGCGAAGCGTTAAAGCTTAACACGCCTATGAAAACTATAGACCACATCCCTACTAATAAATTGCAACGTGCCACAAAGTTGGTAAAAACGGGTGCCAAAGTAGGCGTTAACTATGTGAAATATTATAGCGAGAAAGCCTTTAATCCATCACTTTCTAAAGAAAAGCTTAACGAAAACAATGCAGAAGATATTTACGACGGACTCCAAAGCCTAAAAGGGAGTGCTCTTAAAGTAGCTCAAATGCTCAGTATGGAGAAAAACATAATGCCTAAAGCCTATGTTGAGAAATTCTCGCTGTCACAGTTTAATGTGCCATCACTATCTGCGCCATTAGTAAGAAAGACTTTTAAAAAATATTTGGGTAAATACCCGGAAGACTTATTTGATACGTTTACGGCTCAAAGTGTAAATGCTGCCAGTATAGGCCAAGTCCATAAAGCCACCTTAGAGGGAAAAGAACTTGCAGTAAAAATCCAATATCCGGGAGTCGCAAACAGTATTTCATCAGACCTTGCGCTGGTAAAACCTATTGCTACTAGAATGTTTAACCTACAGGGTAAAGGCAAGGAAAAATACTTTAAGGAGGTAGAAGAAAAGCTGTTAGAAGAGACTAATTATGATCTTGAGATTGCTCAAAGTATCGCAATGACACAAGATTGTAAACATATTGCAAATCTTAATTTTCCAGAATACTATCCTGATTTATCCAATGAACGAATTCTTACGATGGATTGGATGCAAGGAGAACACATAAGTGAGTTCATACAGCATAATACTAATCAAGAGGTTGCTGATCAATTAGGGCAGGCGCTATGGGATTTTTATATGTATCAGATGCACGTTCTTAAACGCGTACACGCAGATCCACATCCAGGTAATTTCATAGTAGATAATAACAACGAGCTTATCGCAATAGACTTTGGGTGCATTAAGCAAGTACCCGAAAGCTTTTACGTGCCCTACTTTGAGCTCGCCCAAAAGAAGAATATAAACAATCCAGAAATCTTCAAACAAAAATTGTATGCCTTAGAGATCCTAAGGGAAGAGGATGGCCCAAAGGAAGTGGCGTTTTTTACGGTTTTATTTCACGAGATGTTGAGTCTGTTTACGGAGCCTTTTCACACAGATCATTTTGATTTTAGTGATAATGATTATTTTAACCGTATTGCTGCCTTAAGTGAAATATATAGTAAAGACACACAGATCAGAAACATGAACGGAAATCGAGGTAGCAAGCACTTCTTGTATATCAATAGAACATTTTTTGGTCTCTATAACTTAATGCACGACCTAGGCGGTAAGGTTAAAGTTAATAATTATAAAAAATATATATCTAAGACTAAGGTGGCTTAGAAGAAAGGAAAATAATAGATTGTGCCACTCGTACAATCCGTTATTTGTTAGGTTGTTTTAAGAGGAGCATTTTTAGTCGAGTGCTCCTTTTTTCTTACCTATATATTACTGTGCGCGCATAGTAAACGTATGCTGCTTCTTTCCTAAAACCTAGCTAAAACGATATATTTGTTATCTGCGCTTTCGCGAAAGCTTAACCCGCATAACATCCGATAGCGTTATTCCAATTAAGACACTTTTATGTACAATTCTAAAATTGCCGGTCTAGGCGCATATGTTCCTGAAAACGTAGTTACTAATGATGATCTGTCTCAAAAGATGGATACCAATGATGCATGGATACAAGAGCGTACGGGTATTAAGGAGCGTCGTCACATAAAAAAAGGGGACGGCAATACTACTGCAAAAATGGGTGTTAAAGCCGCTCAAATTGCAATAGAAAGAGCAGGATTAACTGCAGAAGACATAGATATGATTGTCTTTGCCACCTTAAGTCCCGACTATTACTTTCCGGGATGTGGTGTACAAGTACAGCATCTTATGGGTATGCGTAATATTCCTGCCTTAGATGTGCGTAATCAGTGTAGTGGCTTTGTCTATGCACTTGCTACAGCAGACCAATTTATAAAAACGGGAATGTATAAGAATGTTCTTGTAATAGGATCAGAAAATCACAGCGGTGGTTTAGATTTTACTACGAGAGGGAGATCTGTTTCTGTGATTTTTGGAGATGGTGCAGGGGCTGCCGTACTTTCTAGAGAAGAAGACACCTCAAAAGGTGTTTTGTCATCGCATTTGCATAGTCAAGGGGAGCACGCGCTAGAGCTTTGCCTTGAAGGACCAAGTACAGAGCATTGGGTTCCTCAAATTATAGAAGAAAACCCTCAAGAAAACATCCCGTATTATCCGCATATGAATGGACAGTTTGTGTTTAAAAATGCAGTAGTGCGTTTTTCTGAGGTTATAATGGAAGGTTTAGGCAAAAACAATCTCACTCCTGATGATATTGATATGTTGATACCACATCAAGCCAACTTGCGCATCTCGCAGTTTGTGCAGCGGAAATTTGGTTTAAGTGATGACCAAGTGTATAATAACATTCAGAAATACGGGAATACTACAGCCGCCTCTATCCCTATCGCATTAACTGAGGCGTGGGAAAACGGAAAGATAAAAGAAGGAGATACGGTTGTGCTTGCTGCTTTTGGAAGCGGCTTCACCTGGGCAAGTTCTATAATTAAGTGGTAATGATTTAGCTGTTGGCTTTTAGCTTTTAGCTATTAGTAATAAACGGGTGGTTGCTTTGAGGTTTTTGTAACTTTTTTTAGTACAAAAAGGTCAAAACTTTGCGTCACTTAAGATTTGTTTTAAACAAATGCGGTGTTCTTTACCAATAATAATCCGTTTAGATTGTAATCTAAGAAAAGCTGTATATAAGCACTTTTATAGGTCAGTTATTTAATATTGTATACTACTATTTGAATTAATACATTGTTACTACAACAAACATAATCACCTTTTGTAGTAATGAATAGCGCCTGTTACTTGTTCTAAAAAGTCACCTTAAGAACACCATAGAATATATA
>CAZXMY010000258.1:0-3878 GCA_964641325.1 uncultured Flavobacteriaceae bacterium
GCGTATAGGTAATGTAAGTCTGCGTTACCACAATGGATGTCTTGTACGCGTAGGAAATATGAGAATTTCATATAATAGATACGGACATATTATCAATACATACGGCAGTATCTATTAAGAATAATAATTTTTTGGTTGGTTAGTTGGAAGCCTCGTTATAGTAATTACTATGCGAGGTTTCTTCTTTTCTATTGGTTTCTCTTCAATACAGTATTAATTGCCGTATTAATATCCACAGAAAGCTTGAGTTTATAGATTAGCAGTGTATATACAAAGCTAATTAGGAAAGACTTAAGTCCAATACTAAGTATAGGATGCAGTTCTATTTTCCAAAAATAGAAAACCACAAAAAACAAGGATATCAGAACAATTCCTTTCAGTGTATGAACTGTAAACGGTTGTATCCCAAATTTTTGTTTAACAATCATTACTTTAATTAATCCATAACTTAAAGAAGCAATAAAAGTGGCAATAGCAGCTCCATAAATACCATACTTAGAAATGAGGAGAACATTTAAAAGTACGGCTATCAAAACAAGAAACACGCCTGCATACAGCACAAGACGGTAATAATCGCTATTAAAAACAATAGCATTATTTATTCCTAAGGTGGTGTCAAATAACTTGGCGGCTCCTATTAATAAAACCACATATAAACCTACGGCGTAATTAGGGTTTATTAATGCGTAAAGGCTTTGGATATTACACGTTATGAGTAAAAAGAGTAATCCAGAAATTACAAGTAAGCTTATGGAACTTTTTTGATACAATTCTTTCATCTCTTCCCTCCTATTTTGGTTAAGCATGGCTGCTACCATAGGATAGGTAATTTGATGCATTGCTCGTAAAGGAACCGCAATTACCGTAGCAATATAAATCGCCACACCATAATACGCCACATTATCAATATCCTTAAATAATCCCAACATAAACTTATCCAAGTCTAAGAGCATTGTCGCTACCGAACCGGCAAGGATAATAAGGCTTGTGTATTTTAAAACAGTTTTAGCATTTTGAGGACGCTTGCGCGAAAGCGTAACCAAAGGTCTTTGTAAATAATAGGCATAACCTTTCATAATCAGCATACGCAGGATATAGACTCCCACCAGACTATGAATGAAAAATACTACAGTAATACTGTCTAGTGACAATAGAATAAGCAATACCATAATGCACAGCCTATGAAAGACCTCTTTCATAAAGTTACCAAAAACGGTTTTTAAATGTACTTTGGACCACGCATAAAAAACCTCAAAATACGCCGAACTCAATGCTATCAAGTAGATATGCCATATATAATCTCCTACAATGGCATTTCTGGCAGATAATAAATTGGCGATTTCGACATAAAAGAAGTAACACAGTATCGCTAACGGAATAGCCACTAGAAAAGGCAAAAACAGCGCCCAACTCAAAAACTGAGCGCGTTCTTTACCTTCATAACTTGAAAAGAATTTCACAATCGTATTAGGCACTCCAAACGCCATAAACGGCATTACCAGCATTCCCGTAGAAATAATGAAGCCTACAAGACCATAATAGGTCTCAGACATAAAATTCACATACAAAAACAGTGTATTTAAGGCACCAATCGCAAAACCTAGATAGGTCGTGATTAAATTCTTAATAGACTGTTTTGCTACGATTCCCATTACGACAAGATACTTTTAGAAAGAGTTTCTGTAAGCGTTCTCCTATGATACTTTGAAATTTCACCACTTTGCAGCTCCTCAGATTTGTTCATAAAGTGCGTAAAATGAGATAAAATGGCTTTTCTAATCTCTTCTTCTTCTGTGTAGTTATGATAAGAGCCAGAATCTGTATTCTCAATTATTTCTTCTATATCACTGCCTTTTGGACCAATCGCCAGAATAGGACGTCTGGCTGCGAGGTATTCGAAAAGTTTTCCTGGGATAATACTTCTGTTTTGTGGAGCATCAATTTCTAGAAGTAATAAGACATTAGATTTTCTTTGCAATTCAATCGCAGTTGTATGAGAAACATATCCTTCTAACTGAACATAAGAATCTAAATTATGTTGCTTTAAACTCATTAAAACAGATTCACTTACACGTCCCGCCAGGCATATTACTAAGTGTTCACTAAAGGTATAATTTTTCTTTAAAATCTTAGCTAATACTTTCCATAGTAAATTAGGGTTTCTATCTGATAATAAGGAACCTATATGCGATATTATAAACTTATTATTTAATTCTATTTTATCATTTTCCGGCACATCAAATCCATTAGTAATTACCGTAATTGGGGATTTTGTAATTTCAGAAAATTCCAATTTAGTCCGAGGACTTGTTACGATAATTTCATCTGCTGTTTGGAGGACTTCTAACTCCATAGACTTATGTTTTTGCTGCGTCTTTGGCGTCATTTTTAATTGGTCGTGATATCCGATAGTCGTCCAAGGGTCTCTAAAATCTGCTATCCAACGTATTGTAGGCAGCCTTTTCTTGATGCCTAAACCTATTAAATGCATACTATGTGGTGGTCCCGTCGTGATGATAGTATTTATTTCCTCTTGTTGTAGTATTTCTTCCAAATAAGAAATAGAAGGCTTAACCCAAGCTACACGCGCATCTGGAATGAAATAATTACCTCGTATATACAAAAGAAGTTTTTGCATCACACTTTGCTTCTTAGCCTTTGGAACTAGCCCAGAACTAATGGCGTTTGTTTGCTTTCGCGAAAGCATACTAGCAAATCTATACGGTTCTTTTATAGGACGTTTGATAACTTGTACACCTTCTGGCAACTCTTGCCAAAGGTCTTGGTCTGTAATGGGATATGATGGATTTTCAGGAACATAAACGATAGGTTTAATGCCAAAATCGGGTAAGTATTTTACAAACTTGAGCCATCGCTGCACGCCTGGACCGCCAGCTGGTGGCCAGTAATACGCGACGATAAGTACCTTTTTAGGATTGGGCATTTTGATTGGATTCCTTACTAGAATATACAATACCGCCTATAAGTAATAATACCAAGAGTATACTACTTATCAAGGTAATGGTACTTCCCTTTTTTACTACTGTTGGCTCAAACTTAAAATCTATAGTATGCGTTCCTGATGGAATAATCATACCTCTAAGCATATAATTTGTTCTAAAATGGCCTGCGCTTTGTCCATCAATATAGGCATTCCAGCCCGGCTGATAATAGGCTTCACTAAAAACAGTAAGTCGCTCTGATGCCGCCGAAAACTCGTAGGTAAGATGATTAGGTTGTTCCTTAACTAGTGATATTATGGCTGTAGAATCTGTTGAAAATTCCTTCTTTGCAATCTCATTCAAGAAATCTGTATGTACTACAGCTTCCTTCTTAAAGTCTAGACCATCTATTGAAAGAAGCTCTGCATTAGCATCTGGCACCTCCTTAATTTTTTCTGGAAACCAAGCATTACCCAGAGCACCTGGATTGCGTTGCGCATAGGTTCCTCCTTCGGTTTCGCGTATTAAATACCGCACATTTAGCATATTAAGCGGTCCTATCTTTCCTTGGTACAGATAATAATCTGCAATGTCCTGAATGCGCTTAGGGACAGCACCGTGATAACCTCCAATACTTTTATGAAAATAACTCGAACGTGATGAGGCAATACCTGTACGCTCTTCATAGACCCTAAATCTACCTGTGTCTTCAAGGATTTGGGTATCAGCTGGAGTTTTTCTGCCCTCATAAGGATTATCCATCACTCTAGCAGATACAAAGTTCTCCGTATTTACATACTTACGGTCTATATGTATTAAATCTCCACTAATTAATACAGCTAGAATGATGAGTACAATAGGTTCTTTGGCTTTCTTCTTGAGATATAAATAAAGTGCCGCAGCTGCAATGCCTATTAATACTATATTCTTGATGAC
>CAZXMY010000259.1:0-3831 GCA_964641325.1 uncultured Flavobacteriaceae bacterium
AATTTAAACCTACCGCCACGTCCGCCAGGGATTTGACATAACTGCGCCGTAATCTCTGTACAGGTGTCGAGTACAGGTAATTCTTGAAGATCATTGGGCAAAGCTTGTCTATGAAACTCTGCCCCCATAATATTGACATCAAAACCTACATTTTGCCCTACAACAAATTTGGTTTTTGAAAGTGCTATATTAAATTTTTCTAACACCTCTTGTAAAGAAATTCCATCGCGTTGCGCTAAGGCGGTAGAAATACCGTGGATACGCTCAGCATCATAAGGAATATCAAAACCGTCAGGTTTTATTAAATAATCCTGATGTTCAATCACTTTACCCATACTATCGTGCAATTGCCACGCAATCTGTATGGCTCGCGGCCAGTTATCAGAATCGGTAATCGGGGCATTCCAGTTCTTAGGTAATCCGGTAGTTTCGGTGTCAAAAATCAGGTACATCTGCTCAGTAATTTAGTGTAAGAAATGTACGCAAATTTATAGGGTTGCGTATGCTTTCGCGAAAGCGAGTTATTAACTTTTATACACAAAAAAAGCATCCCAAAAGGATGCTTTCTCAATATATTATTAGACGTTCTTAATTATAAGAGAGATCAAATTGCCCATCTGTAATCATAAAACCGTTCATGGTATTAAAGATAAAATCACCTGATATTCTTTGTTCTGTCATGCTGTGTGACACTATAGTAAGAGAGCCAGTAACTCCATCAAAAACCCCATCTGATGTTGTAAACGAAGCGTTATAATCTCCATCTAAAGTAATCTCATAGGTCCCAGGTGTGATGGTTTCTGGCACTTGAATAGCTATAGTACGGTCTAAGGTATTTCCTGCAATAACCAATTGACCACCGTTCTCAGCTCCCGTAATAGTAGTTGGATTAAAAACAACGGTGTTAACACGAGCCGTAAAGGAATTGGGCTCCATTGTAGGACCTCCTATATTTAAATCTCCAAAAACAGGAACTTCAAAAATAAAACCTCTACTAAAGAAAACAGTATCTGTTTGATTTTCTGTAACAGCAACAAAATTAAAAGTTCCCGATACTGTATTATTGCTGTTGACTTCGAGACTTACTTGTCCCGATGCTGCATTATTATTTGTAGAAAATATAGTCCCAAATTCGTTAATATAAGTTGCGGTATTACCGGATACTGCGTTTGCGCCAAGTGCTACAGTGGTAGCATTCAAGTCGCTCACCAGAATTCTCACTTCTTCTTGGTTTGTTGCTCCTCTTACAGCAATACTCCCATTAGGATTTACTGTAGCAGAGTTAATCGATCCTTGAAAAAAGATGGTATCTCTTACCCCTTGAAAAGCGGCGGTATTCGTTTCTATATCTTGACTACAAGAAGCCAAGAGCAAGCCTGTAATAGCAAGTAGTATTAAATTTTTCATTATATAATTTTAGATTTAAGGACTACAAATGTACTGAAAAACTAAATAACGCTCTAGGAAGCAAAAAAATTACATATCTTTGCGCTCTTATTTAAAACAGAGGTCGGGTACCTCACAAATTAACTTATATGTCAGTTAAAATTAGATTACAAAGACACGGTAAAAAAGGAAAACCTTTTTATTGGATCGTAGCGGCAGATGCACGCTCAAAAAGAGATGGTAGATTTCTAGAAAAACTAGGAACGTATAATCCTAATGTAAACCCTGCAGAAATAGATCTAGATGTAGACGGTTCTGTAAAGTGGTTACAAAATGGTGCGCAGCCTACAGAGACTGCAAAGCGTCTTTTGTCTTATAAAGGAGCTATGCTCAAAAATCATCTCTTAGGTGGTGTACGCAAAGGTGCCCTTACCGAAGAGCAAGCCGAAGATAAATTTACAGCTTGGTTAGAAGAGAAAGCACAGAAAGTAGCTGCAAAAGAAGGGGATCTTTCTAAAGCAGCCGAAAAAGCAAAAGCAGAAGCGCTTAAGGCAGAGAAAGCAGTTAGTGATGCGCGTATCGCAGCGGCAGCACCACCGGTAGTAGTAGCAGATGCAGAAGATACTCCAGGAGGAGAAGAGGCAGCTGTTGTTGCAACAGACTCAGAAGAGTAAAAAATACCGCTAACGATGAAGAAAGAAGACTGCTTCTATCTAGGTAAAATCGTTAGGAAATATAGTTTTAAAGGTGAGTTACTAGCAAAGCTAGATACAGACGAACCTGAATTATACACAGAAATGGAATCAGTATTTGTAGACTTTGGTCACAATCTGGTTCCATTTTTTATTGATCGTTCGCAACTTCATAAATCTACACTACTTCGCGTTAAGTTTGAAGATGTAGATACAGAAGAGGACGCAGAAGATTTAATAGGCGCAGGACTCTATCTTCCGCTTGATTTATTACCTCAACTCGAAGGAGATAAATTTTACTATCACGAGATTATCGGATTCACAGCCGTGGATGAGAATTTTGGAGAGATAGGCGTGATTACCGGAATTAATGACAGCACAGCACAAGCTATCTTCGAGATAGATCGCGATGGCAAAGAAATCTTGATCCCAATGATCGATGACTTTATTAGCACCCTAGACCGTCCTAACAAAAAGATTCATCTTAAGGTACCTGATGGATTGATTGATTTGTATCTTTAAGGAAACGCTTTCGCGAAAATGTCTTCCGCTCCCTTCCAATTCAAACAATTTGCGATTCAGCAAGACCGTTCCGCCGCAAAAATAGGTACGGATGGGGTCTTACTCGGCGCATGGACATCACTAGAACATCATCCTAATAGTATTCTAGATATAGGCACAGGCACAGGCGTGATTGCCTTAATGCTTGCGCAACGCTCTGCTTCACAAACAATAGACGCGCTAGAACTGGATGAAGATGCCTACGAGCAGGCCACAGAAAATTTTGAGGCCAGCGACTGGGGCGATCGCTTATTTTGTTATCACGCGCATTTGTATGAGTTTGCTACCGAAATGGACGAGCAATATGATCTTATTGTGAGTAATCCCCCTTTTTATGAGCCTGAATATAAAACTCAGAACAAAGCTCGAGACCAAGCAAGATTTGATGATGCTATGCCTTTTGAGTTGCTATTAGGCGCTGTTCAAAATTTACTTTCACCAGATGGACGATTTAACGTAATTCTTCCTTTTCATCGGGAACAGGAATTTATACAACTGGCAGAACGTGGTGGCTTGCTTCCTACGAGAATTACTCAGGTACAGGGAACCCCAACGTCTGAGGTAAAAAGGAGTATGATGGAGTTTTGCTTTCGCGAACCTGCATCTCCAGCAGGGAGGAGCTTAACAACCCCAGCCACTATAGAAACTCTAATCATCGAAAAATCAAGGCATGACTATACAGAAGAATATGTAGCTCTTGTAAAAGACTTCTATCTCAAGATGTAAATTCATTTCTCATACGTGAACGATTTTGTTACCTTTGGTTTCAACAAAATAGCACTATGAAACCAGACCTTTTTGAAGCACCGGATTACTATAACATAGATGACCTCTTAACCGAAGAGCACAAACTCATACGCGATGCAGCTCGAGCGTGGGTAAAGCGCGACGTATCTCCCATTATCGAAGAGGCTGCTCAAAAAGCTGAGTTCCCTAAATCTATTATCCCTGGACTGGCGGAGATTGGTGCTTTTGGCCCTTATATTCCAGCAGAATATGGTGGCGCAGGCTTAGATCAGATATCTTATGGCCTTATTATGCAGGAGATAGAACGTGGTGATTCTGGTGTGCGATCTACAGCCTCTGTGCAATCGTCTCTTGTGATGTATCCCATCTGGAATTATGGTAGTGAAGAACAACGCAAAAAATATTTACCCAAACTAGCCTCTGGAGAATGGATGGGCTCTTTTGG
>CAZXMY010000260.1:0-3826 GCA_964641325.1 uncultured Flavobacteriaceae bacterium
AGTATATTTTCCTCTTAAATGATTAATAAAAACCGTTATTAAAGCAATAAATCCCGCTGCCACATGGGCCATATGCACCGCGATAATTAAAAACAAAAAGGTAGTTGTAATAGTACTCGCTGCTCCTGTAAAGTAGTAGCCTTGAGCGGTAAAAGCCTGGAAGCCCATAAACTGTGAAACCACAAACCCTATACCCAAAGCAATTGTTGCCAGCAGTAAAATTGTTCCTAGTTGTTTCTTCCCATTAACGATAGCTTGCTTAGCAAAATGAATGGTTATACTACTCAAGATAATAAGCACTGTCGAGAAAATAAGTGCCTGCGGGAAATCATAATCCTCTAGCCAATCTCTACGCTCCATACTTACTATATAAGCACTGGTAAGACCTGCAAAAGTCATACACAAACTAATAATCCCAAACCAGAGCATTTGCTTCTTGGCTCGTTCGTGTTTGTACCGCTCGGTTCCTTCTGTATAATCCATTTATCTTAATAATTTATCAACCACAAATACAATTTGTAACAAGGTAATATAGGTAACACTTGCCAGCATTAATCGTTTGGCCGTTACGGCATCTTTTTTACGATACAATTGAATAGCCCAGTACAACATAAAAAGACCCAAACCTCCAACAACAACGGCTGCGATAGGCGATAAGTACAAAGCACCTGTAACTTCAAAAGCAGGCACTAATGAAGTAAGAATCGTACATATTGTATAAAACACGGTTTGAAATGCAGTACCCTTATCGCGCTTCCCTGTTGGGAGCATAAAAAAGCCTCCTTTTTTATAATCGTCATACAAAAACCAACCTATTGCCCAGAAATGAGGAAACTGCCAGAAAAACTGTATCATAAATAAAGTACCTGGCTCAATCCCAAAGTCATTGGTAGCCGCGACCCAACCTAGCATAAAAGGAATGGCACCTGGAAATGCCCCAACGAATACAGAAAGTGGAGTTTTAGTTTTGAGCGGCGTATATAAGAGGACGTACATAAAAATAGAAATCCCTCCAAAAAGTGCCGTAGTAGGATTAATATAATACAATATGCCCAAGCCTAAAATCGTAAAAACAACAGCAATCCCTAAGGCCGTTGTATTGCTCATCCTACCGGAAGCCACAGGCCTATTTTTTGTGCGATCCATCAAGGCATCGAGATCTTTTTCAAGCACTTGATTAAAAGCGTTTGAAGCGCCTACCATCAAGTAGCCTCCTACTGCCAGTAATCCTACAACCATCCAATCTATCTCATAGGCTCCTAGAAAATATCCAATCACACTAGAAAAAACAACACTTATAGACAAGCGCATTTTTGTGATTTCCTTAAAATCTTGCCAGGGCGATGTTGAAATAGTATGGGTAGCAGTTGTGCTCAAATAAAGGGTGATTTAGCAACTTTTTTACGTGGGGCAAAGATACTGTTCAAGTGCATTTTACGCAATCTTTATTCTGGCTTAATTGATTATATTTATGCTTTCGCGAAAGCTAACTCGCATACACTCGACTATACATCTTTAATACAAACCATTATGAAAAAAATAGTATTTATCGCCCTTCTAAGCGTAGCAACGGTAGTTTTTGGGCAAGGCCGCTTTGATAAGGTCGAAATTAAGATAGAAAAAGTCACTGATAATATATACATGCTCGTTGGAGCAGGAGGCAATATAGGCATCTCAACAGGAGAAGATGGCATTTTTATGGTAGATGATCAGTTTGCGCCCTTAAGCGAAAAAATACAAGCGGCTATTGCTTCGATTTCTGATAAGCCTGTAAAGTTTTTAATGAATACGCATTTTCACGGAGACCATACTGGCGGTAATGCAAATTTTGAAGCTAAAGGCGCAATGATTGTAGCCCAAGACAATGTGCGCAAACGTCTTGCTGAGAGCAAAACAGAAGGTTTACCTGTCATCACATTTAGCGAGGATGCTACTTTTTATATGAACGGAAATGATATTTTCCTAACACACGTTCACAATGCGCATACAGATGGTGATGCCCTCGTATATTTTGCTCAAAGTAATGTGCTACATACAGGAGACACCTTTTTTAATGGTCGCTTTCCTTATATAGATATCAAACGTGGCGGAAGCCTTGCAGGTGATATTGCTGCCGCGAAAAAAGGGCTTATGATTATTAATGATGACACAAAGATAATTCCGGGTCACGGTAGTCTAGCTACTAAGGCAAACTATCAAGCCTATCACGATATGTTAGTAGGCATACACGCTAATGTGGCGAAAGCTATTAAAGATGGTAAATCCGAAGATGAAGTTGCCGCTATGGAGTCTCTAACATCCCAATGGCTTACAGATGCCGAAGTAGAAGGGCAGTTTATTGATGGTAATAAAATGCGCCGAACAGCTTATCAAAGTATCGTAAAATCCAAAGAAATGGATAAGCACTAAGTCACTTGTTTACGCCTGAAGTAAAATCCATACGACCCTTTGTAGGTTCTAAAGATTTCGAAACTTCTCGAATCTTTTATACTACTATGGGATTTACAGAAACCTTGATTTCTAAGGATATGTGTTGGCTTACAATGGGAGATATTGGGTTTTATTTACAAGACTATTATGTAAAAAAGTGGATGGACAATACCATGCTCTTTCTAGAAATTGAGAATCTAACAGATTATAGAAATTTTCTCATCACCCAAAATATAACTCAAATTAAAGGTGTACGGCTTTCAGAAATAAATACCGAAGCTTGGGGACATGTATTTTTTGTGCACGATCCTGCTGGAGTATTGTGGCAAATTGGTAATTTTATAAGTGCATAAAAATAAGTAGACTATACTATTGCTATAAAGACCTGTTATGAATACAAAACATTACGCAATTTTAGTAGGCCTCCTTTTTCTATTCTCCAGTTTTGCAGAAGTACCTTATAAAAAAGGCATACGCTTTTACAAAGGAAGTTTTGAAGATGCTTTGGCACAAGCACAAAAAGAAAACAAAGCAGTCTTTATAGATTTTTATGCCACGTGGTGTGGTCCGTGCAAAGCTCTTAAACGCACCACTTTTAAAGATTCAAAAGTAGCAGACTATTACAACGAGCACTTTATAAACGTATCCATAGATGCTGAGTCTAAAGAAGGGGTTCATATCGCTCGTTATTATAAAGTAGCTTCCTATCCTACGCTAGTCATCACCGATTATAATGGACGTAAATTAACCAGTACCACAGGATTTAAAAAGCCCTATATTCTAATTAATTTTGGACGAAGAGTGGTGCCTTAGTGATTGCCATACCATACGTCAACCTATACTTAGCAGTACTTTCAACATCACATCCTAGCTACTTTTGTGACCCTCAAATGAATTAAGGGTGACAAGGGAATTTAGTAAACAATATACTCTACATTTTGGTATACAAGTGTCGCGCCATAATCTGTTTCTTTCTTGGCATATCTAAGACCTATGAGTTGGGCTCCAGAGGCGTGATTGTTTTTTGACAATTGCATTTCTTCTATATCTTCTGCGGCAATAAGCAAGCATAGTTTCCCACAAAAAGCATCGCCATAGGCACTCACTATGATATATTGTTGCCCAAAAAATTCTTCTTGCATTTCAAAATAGTAGTCTACTTCTGAGCTTCCTGTAATAAGGCGATACAGTTCGAGTTGGTACTCCATAGAGTTATACTCATTCTTTCCCAAAATAGTGTTAGCTTGAGAACGGTGACAAGTAGTTTCTTGACAAGAAAGCACTAACAGAACAACCATCCCCACAAAGGTGATTCTTAGTATCATATCCAATAAAATTAAGGAGTAATTGTCTGTCTATATCTCTAACGTAGAGAATGCTTTAGATCGTATACTGG
>CAZXMY010000261.1:0-3813 GCA_964641325.1 uncultured Flavobacteriaceae bacterium
ATTCAATAGGTCTATATTATGCTCGACCTAAATGTGCTACAATACTCCGTAACGTTTTGCGTAGTCTAGCATTTGACCTTCAAAGGTTTCTGGTTGCTCTATTTTAAATCCAGTAATTTTATCGCCTTCCATTACGGGAACGATTTCTGGATTTACAAAACCGCTATACGGCGCACTTTTAAATTTGCTGTTGCGCTCAAGAACCTGAGCGTGTAAATCCTGGTCTACTTTAACGCCATAATTCTCTACAAGATCACGAGCCGCATTATAATCGCCTTCTGACGTGATACGTTGTGTCTCTCTCAATAATTGACCAAAAATGTCACGTAGCTTTTTATAATCGTTAATATTATAATAGGTATTACCATCACGGGTTACCTTCTCTATCACATTATCTGCTTGGCCTTTTTCAAAAGCCCAGGCACTCACCCACTGGCGGTTTACCATATGTGCTTCTTCTACATCATCGCCTAATTCTAATCGCACAAGCTGAGAAACAAGACCGTTGCGTATATATCCATCATACGCCGCAATTCCTGTTTTTTCCCAATCTGTCACTAGACCTAATTCTTGCAATTTTGGATCCATTAAATAGTATAGTCCAAAGAGGTCTGCGCGACCTTCTTCTATAGTAGACTTATATCGCTTAAGGGTTTCTTTAGGGGTTCCTACGCCTTCATTAATCTGTCCAGAAGCATGACCCACTACTTCGTGCAAGGCAGTGTGGAGTTTATCTCCTAATTTTCCATACTCTTTTTCCAGAGCAATCTCCTCTTCATCGTGAGCAAATTCTTGTAAACGACCTGTACCTCCTGCATTGTTATAAGCATTTATAATATTTCCTAAAGAAACAGATTTACTTCCGTGCGCTTGGCGTATCCAGTTGTTGTTAGGAAGATTAACCCCAATAGGTGTACTAGGAGAGGCATCGCCTGCTTCTCCGGCAACGATAACCGTTTTATAAGAAACACCTTTTACTTCTTTCTTTTTATGCTCTGCCATAAGTGGAGAGTTGTCTTCAAACCATTGTGCCTCTTGTGAGAGCACTGCCATTTTTTTAGACATATCAAAGTCCTTAATCTGGACAACAGTTTCATAAGATCCTTTGTAACCCTTAGGGTCGTTATAGACTTCTATAATCCATTAATCCAATCTATATTTCCTTCTGTTGAGGTTGCCCAAGCAATACAATACTCATCCCAAGTATCGAGACTCCCTGTACTATAATATTCTATAAGAAGTTCTAAAGTTTTTGCCTGTTTTTCATTTTCAGCGACACCATGCGCTTTTTTGAGCCATCCAATAATATTGTCTATGGCCTCACCATACAATCCTCCACTCTTATACACCTGCTCTACAAGTTTACCGTTTTCCTTTACCAAGCGTGTGTTTAAACCTTTTTCTATAGGCTCTGCATCATCCACTTTTATAGCATCGTAAAAAGCTTCTGCCTCTGCAGTAGTCACATCCGGTCCATAAAAATTTATAGCAGATTCTAGTACGATATCTGCTTCTTTAGAGAGGTTTACTTTCTTAGCATCTTTGTCATTAAAAATAACTTCTAGAGGCTCTCCTTTTAATGTTGTATTGGTTTCTGATAATAACTTTTCTAAATACTCTTTTGAGAAATCTGGTTTTAGCTTCGCATTGCTATAGTGGTGATGTATTCCGTTTGAGAACCATACTCGTTTTAAATAGGTTTCAAAATTTTTCCAATCTTCACTCGATTTGTTGCCATTATAATTTGCGTATACATGTTCTAAGGCTTTGCGAATAGTCAAATTATGACGGTAGTTTTGCGCCCACATGATATCCCTTCCGGCAAGACCTGCCTGCGTCATATAATACACTAGTTTTTGCTCCTTTAGGGTTAAATCTTCAAATCCTGGAATCTCATATCGCAGTACTTTAATATCTGCAAACTGTCCGACATTGTGGTTAAAATCTCCTGTAGATTTTTCTGAGTTCGCTTTCGCGAAAGCGTTATTCTCCCCATTTTTATCTTGCCCACAACTTAAAGCAACTAAAGCCATAAGGGTGATGGCATAGATTAATTTATTTTTCATATCAAAAATTAAGGTTAACTGTATCGTAAAATACGTCAAAAATATCAACTCCAAAAATTAGTATCTTAGCCTTACAATAAATTTCCCCTGAAAATGAAGCTTTTAAAATTTTTATTCTTTCTAATCTTAGTTATAGTAATAGGTGGTGCGATTTATTTTGGTGCAAAAGATGGTACCTATGATGTAAAGCAATCTAAAAATATTAAGGCTCCGGTTTCCTTGCTTTTTGATACAGTAAATGAGTACAAAACTTGGGAAAATTGGGGTCCTTGGAAAGAAGAAGACCCAAGCATGACCTTTTCATATCCAGATAAAACATCAGGTATTGAGGGAAGTTATTCTTGGGATGGTAAATTTTCTGGGAGTATGACCACTACAAACTTAGTTCAAAATCAATCCCTAGAGCAAGATTTAACGCTGGCAACTCCTGGGGGAGAACGCTACCCTAAAGTATACTGGACTTTTGAAGCCCAAGAAGATGGTAGTACAACTATAAACTGGGGTATGCGAGGAGAACATAGTTTTATAGATAAAGTATATTATGCGGTGAGTGGGATGGATTTTTATGCTGATATGGAAGAAATGCATCAAAAAGGTCTCCTAGGTTTAGAAAACCTCGCTAATAAAGCGATGCGTGTATATAGCGTTTCTGAAAGTGTGATAACGGAATATGGTGGTGGTTTTTATCTCTATAAAACAAGCAGTGCATCTTCTAGTAATATTAGTACAGTTATGGCGCAAAATTATGGAGAGATAATGAGTTTTGCTGCGCAAAATAAAATTGCGCCTTCGGGAATGCCATTTACTATTTACAATGAGATGTCTTCTGGCGGGGTGATTATGTCTAACGCCATACCTGTGCGAGAAAAAGTTGCTATCGCCGGCGCTACTAATATATTAAGTGGGTATTTGCCAACAACTACAGCAGTAAAAACCACCTTAACAGGGAATTATGAGTATTTAGACCAAGCTTGGACAAAAGCAAATGACTATATTATCCAAAATAATCTTGAACAGAGCACTCTTAAACCTTTCGAGGTCTACACTAACGATCCTGGTGAATTTCCTAATCCTGCAGATTGGTCTACAGATCTTTATATTCCCATTAAATAATGAAACAGTTATTTCTGGTATTTATAGGAGGTGGTATTGGTAGTACGGCCCGTTATGCAATAGGCAAATGGCTTAATAGTTCTACTGCAAATATGCCGTACGGTACTTTATTCGCCAACGTTTTGGGCAGTTTGCTTATCGGGATTATCCTCGGGTATAGTCTTAAAAGCAATGTACTTTCTCAACAAACCACACTATTACTAGCTACTGGTTTTTGCGGTGGCTTTACCACATTCTCAACATTTGCTTATGAGAGTCAAAATTTTCTCAAAAATGGGGATTATCTGAGTTTTGGCATGTATGCACTAGGGAGTTTTGCTCTAGCTTTGATCGCTGTTTTTATAGGGCTTTGGATTGCTAAGAATCTATAAAAAAAGCCTCTTACTATTGCAAGAGGCTTTTAAAAGAATGAAAATTACTACTAAAACATTCTTCTAATTAATTCTTAATTAACTTAACAGATGTACTGCCCTCATTGGTTTGTATAGTTGCTATATACATTCCTGTACTTAATCGAGAAGCATCTACTGTTACATTATTAGCATTAGGTTTCAGCACCACCACTCTTTGTCCTGAGACATTAAATATCTCTACACTAGTAATATTTTGTGATGGAGTAGAAACTGTCCAGTTA
>CAZXMY010000262.1:0-3790 GCA_964641325.1 uncultured Flavobacteriaceae bacterium
TCCAGATATCGTTTTTATCTCTTCCTTGTGCATCTATAAGTTTAAGATGCATTCTGGAGTTTTTAAGCAAACGTGTAGTGGCTAATGCCAGCGAGTCATTTTGAGCTTCCCAAACATAACGAGGAGTCACTTCCTTCTCTTTAGAAACTCTAGTTTCATTTTTACAAGAAATCAATAAAAACAGACAGCACAGAAATGTATAGTATTTCATTTTCAAGATTTTGTATGAAAATACTACATATCCTTATTATAGCCCATAATGGCTATATAATTAAAGCCATTTTTAACGAAATTTAGATATTAACCAAAAATATTCACCCACATTAAAAAGCCATAGATATAAAACTTAAATGATTCAAATAAGATCACAATAGTCAAAGGTAGGTACCATCGCTGTATTCTTTTATTTTTTAGCATATGCCAAATAAAAAATAATACCCCGATATAAAAAGCTATAAAAAAATAATGAGGAAAAGCGGCGTACGCAGCTACATCAGATGGAATTAAAGGATTATCCGCCACATTTGCATAACTACTGTAAATACTCCAGCAGTTCAGAACTATAAATCCTACACTCAGCACAGCCAGAACTCTAAGAATAAGCTCCATAAACCAAATAGATTTTTTGTTTTCAATCATTTGGAATACATACGGTTATTTATAGTATGAAATTTCACGCTTTCGCGAAAGCGTAACAATATAAAAATACTTACTTAAAGAAACTATCTACAAACTCTACTTTATTAAATACTTGAAGGTCTTCGATACCTTCTCCTACACCAATATATTTTACAGGAATCTGAAATTGATCAGATATACCAATTACCACACCCCCTTTTGCGGTACCATCAAGTTTAGTTACTGCAAGAGATGTTACTTCTGTTGCGGCAGTAAACTGCTTAGCTTGTTCAAAAGCATTTTGACCTGTAGAACCATCTAATACGAGTAGCACATCGTGAGGTGCATCGCCTACCACTTTCTGCATCACCCTTTTTACCTTAGTAAGCTCGTTCATTAGGTTTACTTTGTTATGCAGCCTTCCTGCAGTATCAATGATAATAACATCTGCATCTTGATTAACACCACTTTCCAGAGCATCAAAGGCTACAGAAGCAGGGTCACTACCCATCTGTTGTTTTACAATAGGTACATCTACCCGATCTGCCCATACCTGTAATTGATCTATAGCTGCCGCTCTAAAGGTGTCTGCCGCTCCAAGAACAACTTTCTTCCCTTGTTTTTTAAATTGATAGGCCAGCTTTCCAATAGTTGTAGTTTTACCTGCACCATTTACGCCTACTACCATAATCACATGAGGTTTAGTCCCTTCAGGAATTTCAAAATCGGTAGCATTACCCGTGTTTGTTTCACTAAGTAATCCCGCGATTTCTTCTCGCAAAATTTTGTTGAGCTCATCTGTTCCCAAGTATTTATCCTTAGCTACACGAGCTTCAATACGGTCAATCACCTTAATGGTAGTCTTAACGCCTACATCACTTGTAACCAATACCTCTTCCAGATTATCTAAAACATCTTCATCTACCTTAGATTTTCCTGCAACAGCCTTACTCATTTTATCAAAGAAACTGGTCTTTGATTTCTCGAGGCCTTTATCTAAAGTCTCCTTTTTCTCTTTGGAGAATATTTTTTTAAAAAAACTCATGTTTTATTTTTGGATGAGAGGACAAAAATAGTGCCTTTTAAGGAAAAAGCCATTATGGCAGGTAGATTAGTCAGTCGTTGTGAGACATTAATTTTTAAGGCTTCGTTATAAAGGATCGTAATTTAGATTGACAATTATTTTTCTCGCTTTCGCGAAAGCGAGAAAACCATACTTAATTGCTAACTTTAAGGTTACGGAATATCATAAGAGCGAAGCGCTAGAGCATAAAAAACCCATCACCTTATGGCGATGGGTTTTTGTATATAATAGACTTAGGAATTAAGCTTCTTCCTCTTCGTCTTGTTTCTCTTCTTTAAGTGCCTTTTTCTGTACCGTGTCATACATAACCGGCGTTGCGATAAACAGCGATGAGTACGTACCTACAAGCACACCTATAATTAAGGCAAACATTAATCCTCTAATAGAATCTGCTCCTAAAAAGAAGATTGCAAGTAATACAATTAATGTCGTTACCGAAGTATTTAACGTACGACTCAATGTACTATTTAAGGCTTGATTGATAAGCTTTGCAAAACCTCTTGTAGAACCGTGCTCCTTAATATATTCACGTATACGGTCAAAAACAACCACGGTATCATTGAGCGAGTATCCAATTACGGTAAGAATTGCCGCAATAAAGTTTTGATCTACCTCCATATCAAAAGGCATGATATTTTTAGTAAGGGCAAATATACCCAGTACAATTAAAACATCGTGGAATACCGCCGCAACAGCCCCCAGTGAGAATTGCCATCTTCTAAAACGCAATAGGATATAAAGGAAAACTACAATTAAAGAACCAATAACGGCAATTAATGCACCACGCTTAATATCATCTGCAATGGTAGGCCCTACTTTATTGTAACTCATCTTACCTACTTCCTTACCATCATAAGATCTACTAAACTGATCAAAAGTTAATCCTGCAGGTAAGAAATCTACAAGAGATTCAAAAAGTTGCTTCTCTACTTCTGTATCTACTTGTACTCCGGTTTCTTGAATACGATACTTGGTCGTAATTTTAAGTTGATTATCTGCTCCATAGGTTTTTACGATAGCACTTCCAAAAGTGGTAGTAAGCTTATCATTTACCTCTTGAGGATTCATAGGTTGATCAAAACGTACCGTGTACGAACGTCCTCCTACAAAATCTACACCAGCATCTAATCCACCTGAAACTAAAGATACCGCACCTATAAGCATCAATACTCCAGAGATAGCGTAAGCAATCTTGCGCTTTCCTAAGAAGTTAATCTTAGTATCTACAAAAAGATTTTTTGTCATGCCCGTTGAGAAAGCAAGTGACTTCCCATTCTTACCATATCCGTCTATAAACAAACGCGTGATAAATATCGCACAGAACAAAGAGGTAGCAATACCTACCATTAAGGTTACGGCAAATCCTTTTACAGGTCCTGTACCAAATAAGAATAATATTAATGCAGTCAAAAAGGTGGTAATGTTTGCATCAAGAATAGAAGACAAGGCATTACTAAATCCATCTTTTATAGCATCTTTTTGCGATTTTCCTTTCCGTAGTTCTTCTCGTATACGTTCAAAAATAAGAACGTTTGCATCTACCGCCATACCTATGGTTAGTACGATACCCGCAACACCAGGAAGGGTTAAAACAGCATTAAGACTTACGAGTACACCAAAAATAAATAGGATGTTTACCAATAAGGCAACATCTGCATAAACACCAGCTCTACCATAATAAAAAACCATCCAGATAAGGACAAGTACAAGCGCTATTAAGAAAGAAAGAATACCACTTTTAATGGCTTCTGCTCCAAGGGTCGCTCCTATCTCTTCTGCTTCTATTACCTCTGCAGATGCAGGAAGTTTACCTGAACGTAAAACGGTAGCAAGATCTTGCGCCTCGCCTACAGTAAAGTTTCCTGTAATTTCTGTATTACCTCCTTTAATCTCTTGTCGGGCTGTAGCAGCTGAATAAACGGTATTATCTAGAGCAATCGCAATCGCATTCCCTTTTTGAGCTACTGTACGTGTAAGTTTTGCCCACTGGTTTACACCTTGTCCTTCAAAGGCAATATCTACTTTAGCTTGTCCTCCTATAGTAAAATCTTGACGGGAATCATTAATAACATCACCATCCATAGACGG
>CAZXMY010000263.1:0-3784 GCA_964641325.1 uncultured Flavobacteriaceae bacterium
CCTGTAACCTCTTGAGCCGTAATCAAGTGCGCTATTCAGTTGCGCCACGAGGCCTAATGTTGCTTTTGATTGCTCAAATGCGGGTGCAAATATATTTCTTTTTATCTTGTGGCAAAAGAAAAAACTTCAAAAAATGAAGCTAGAAGATTACATTAGAGATATACAAGACTTTCCTAAAAAAGGAATTATTTTTAAAGATATAACACCTTTATTACAGGATGCCTCTGCCTTCTCTACAGCATTATCTCACCTTAAAGCAAAGCTAAGCGCTCAGCCTATAGATGTCGTTGTAGGTGTAGAGTCGCGTGGTTATTTTTTTGGAGGGGCTCTTGCCCAAGAGCTCAACGCGGGTTTTGTGCCTGTGCGCAAGCCGGGAAAATTACCTTATGAGACGGTTGCAGAAACGTATGAGCTGGAGTACGGTACAGATACCTTAGAGATTCATAAAGACGCGATAAAGCCAGGCGATAGAGTGCTCTTGCATGATGATGTACTCGCAACTGGTGGCACGGCTGCTGCCGTTGTAAAACTTATCGAAAAACTTGGGGGAGAAATAGTTCAATGCAATTTTCTTATCGAACTCGATTTTTTAAAGGGTAGAGAGAGGTTGTCAGGTAAAAATGTGGCTGCAGTAATTACCTATTAATCGGCTTTACTTCCTTTTTTTCTTAATAAAATGTTGGTAATTATTCTATTCCCACATTAGATTTATAGTACAGTACATTTCTCTTTAATGTAACTTTACAATTCTTTAAAAACAGATATGATTATGCAACGTGATACGGCAATATTTAACCTTATACAAGAAGAAAAAGAACGCCAGATTAATGGATTAGAACTTATTGCTTCTGAGAATTTTGTAAGTGACCAAGTGCTAGAAGCAGCGGGATCTGTGCTTACCAATAAATATGCAGAGGGCTATCCAGGAAAGCGCTACTACGGTGGTTGCCAGGTGGTAGATGAAGTAGAAACCCTCGCTATAGAAAGAGCAAAAGAACTTTTTGGGGCGGTTTATGCAAATGTACAGCCGCACTCGGGGAGTCAAGCAAATACAGCAGTTTTTCACGCTTGCTTAAAACCAGGAGATACTTTTTTAGGCTTTGACCTATCGCATGGTGGTCATTTAACCCATGGCTCTCCTGTAAATTTTTCTGGAAGACTCTATAATCCTGTTTTTTACGGAGTAGAGAAGGAGACGGGCCGTTTAAATTATGATACCATTGAGGAGATCGCTTTACGCGAAAAGCCTAAAATGATTATTGCCGGAGCCAGTGCTTATTCTAGAGAAATAGATTACAAACGCTTTCGCGAAATAGCAGATAAGGTAGGCGCTATACTCCTCGCAGATATTGCACACCCTGCAGGTCTTATTGCAAAAGGTATTATTTCAGATCCTATACCGCATTGCCACGTAGTAACCACCACAACGCACAAAACGCTTCGTGGACCTCGCGGCGGCATGATATTAATGGGTAAAGATTTTGAGAACCCGTTTGGGATTACTCTTAAAAACGGTAAACTACGTAAAATGTCCTCACTTCTAGATAGTGGTATTTTTCCAGGAAATCAAGGAGGACCCTTAGAGCATATTATAGGTGCTAAAGCTATTGCATTTGGAGAAGCCTTAACCGATGAGTTTTTACATTATATGGTGCAGGTAAAGAAAAATGCTTCTGTAATGGCACAGGCTTTTGTAGATAAGGGTTATGATATTATTTCTGGCGGAACAGATAATCATATGATGTTAATAGATCTACGCAATAAAAATGTGACAGGAAAAGCAGCAGAAGAAGCATTAGGTGTAGCAGATATTACCGTAAACAAAAATATGGTGCCTTTTGATGACAAATCACCTTTTGTCACTTCAGGAATTAGAATAGGAACCGCAGCCGTTACTACTAGAGGTTTAAAAGAAGAAGATATGGGAGTAATTGTAGATCTTATAGATGAAGCTATTTCTAATCACGAAAATCAAGAAGTACTAGAAGCTGTTGCGGCTAAGGTTAATACTATGATGAGTCATAGGCCTTTATTTGTAGCTTAAGGATTCAAAGATGTTTACTTTTTAAGAACCATCTTGATCACAAAAAGCAAAATAATAAAGCCTATAAAGCCTAGCAAAATCCATTTAGACCCCTTGTATTCTTTACGATGCAGTTTTGCGTCTTTTTTGTAAGAACGTATAATTAAGATCACAAAGGCAAGAATAAAAAGACCAACAAAGATATACTGTCCGGTACTAAACATAAAGAGGGTTTTATTAGCCCCGTAAAAATACAATATAAGACCGCTTTCGCGAAAGCATAACACCTTAAAATCTATGAAAAATAAAATTGCCGCTGTAACCTTATTTCACGACACTTATGGTTTAGACCGAAAGGAAAGTCCCACTGCAAATCTTCCAGAAGCAAAAAACAGACTTAGGTTTGAGCTTATGAAAGAAGAGAATGAAGAGTATCTCGAAGCTGCAAATAATGGAGACTTGGTAGAAGTAGCAGATGCCTTAGGTGATATGCTTTATATCTTGTGCGGGACGATTATAGAACATGGGATGCAAGATAAAATCGAAGAGGTGTTTAATGAAATACAACGCTCAAATATGAGTAAGTTAGGAGCAGATGGAAAACCTATTTATCGAGAAGATGGCAAGGTTTTAAAAGGGCCTAATTACTTTAAACCCAATATAAAAGGCATCTTAGAGCAATAATGTATTGTTGCAAGTGCTTAATTCATGTATTAAAGCGTGACGTTGCAACTGGCCACTACCTTTTAGGCCTAATTTTTTAATTATATTTTTTCTGTGTGTTGCTACCGTAGTAATACTTATCGCAAGTTCTGTTGCAATTTCTTGTGATGACTTACTAGCTCCAATAAGCGCATAAATTTCTAATTCTCTTAGTGATAAATTAGGGAGTGAAGTGTTATCTAGTTTTGAGCAGGTTTTATAGATGTTAACCATACTATCTATGAGATTAGGGTCTTGTACTATAGTTTTACAAAGCCTTAGAAATCTAATAAATTCTAATGTGTCTAGCTTTCTTGCAGTTAAAGGTATTGCCTCTAAAAATGCTATAATGTCTTCTTGGTTATGCACCCTGCAAATCTATACGGAAACAACTTTGCATAAAATACCCAGCAATGGGGATTTTTAATTAAAAATCGTACTTCTTTTCTATAGCATATTTGAGGAGTTCCCCTTTTCCTTTTAAGCCTAGTTTACGCATCATATTTTTGCGATGTTTCTCTACAGTAGATACGGCTGTAAATCGTATCGCAGCGATCTCCGAACTGGTTTTGTTTTGAGCAATAAGTTTTAAAATGGCTTGCTCACTTTTGGACAGAGGCGATGTGGATATTTTTGCTTTCGCGAAAGCAGTATCTGATTCAATTTGTAAAGCAGGATCATAATATTCTTTATTAGACATTACGGTTCTTATCGCTTGATCTAATACGGCTAATGGACTATTCTTAAGAACGTAGCCTGTAGCTCCAGCTTCTCGCATCTGGACGACAGCTTCATCTTGATCAAACATAGAGAAGGCAATGACCTTAGTCTCCGGAAACTCTTTTTTTATGATTTTTGTCGCTTCTATACCGTTCATTTTAGGCATACGTATATCCATAACAACAGCAGCAGGTCTTTTTATTTTAACAATATCTAATAGTGCCTGGCCATCATTTGCCATACCTACAATAGATATGTCTTCTTGATAACGATAGAGTAGTTCGATACCGTCTATAAGGGCTTGGTGGTCTTCTGCAATGGCAATAGTTATCATATGGG
>CAZXMY010000264.1:0-3782 GCA_964641325.1 uncultured Flavobacteriaceae bacterium
TATCAGTATAATTGATTATGAAACAAATGAAGAAGTAGAGGTGTTTTTAGAATTGCCTACAGAACTTTGGAATAAAGAGCATACACAATTAACCCTATGGTTAGATCCAGGGCGTATTAAAACAGATTTGATTCCTAATAAAGAAAAAGGTCTACCCATAGTAAAAGGGAAATCGTATACTTTGCGCATTTCTCAAGATTTTAGAGATGCTAAGGGGGCAAAGCTACAACAAGCGTATGTAAAAGAATTTAGAGTAGGAGCTCGTGATACTCAGCAACCACAGCCTATGAACTGGGATTTGGAAGTAAGTCTGGATGCACTCATAGTTTATTTTAAAGAACCTATGGATGCTATAGTCGCCTTAGAAAGCTTTAGCATTACTAACAGTAAAAATGAGAAAATTTCTGGTGATTTTGAATTAAGCAATGAAGAAAAAACCCTCAAATTCCACCCTAAACATCCTTTTGCTTTAGGAACGTATACTTTACATATAGAATCCCGATTAGAAGATTTAGCCGGAAATAATTTAAACCATCCTTTTGATACAGATCTAACTAACGTTAAAAAGCAAGTATATTCAACAACAAAAGAGCGAGTTTTTATAGTAGAATAAGGGTGAAATTGTGATCCAATTGTGCTTAATGTAGGTCGCAATATATTGCTAGAGTTAGTTTGGGATTAGTACTTGATTTTGGACATCGTAGACTAATGATTTGTTACCTTTTAAATACTGATGGATTGATTGATTCCTTTTCTATTTTAAGTAATTACTTTCTTTGTTTTTAAATCCTTTTTCCAGGGGATAAGAAACTAAAAATTTTTAAAGAAAAACAATCAACATTTACGATATAAAATTGTTGATTACTTCTTATTTCTCCTGTTTTGGGAGCCCCTACTATGTCTTATATTAGCTGTTCTACTCATAACATATGGCACAAGAAACCCAGTATAATGAAGACAATATACGATCGCTAGATTGGAAGGAGCATATTCGTATGCGTCCGGGTATGTATATCGGAAAGTTGGGAGATGGATCAAGTGCAGATGATGGAATTTACATCCTGGTAAAAGAAGTCCTCGATAATTGTATCGATGAGTTTGTTATGGGTGCTGGAAAAACTATAGAGTTATCTATTCAAGGAGATCGAGTAATCGTTAGGGATTATGGACGAGGTATTCCGCTGGGTAAAGTAGTGGATGTAGTTTCTAAAATGAATACGGGAGGAAAATATGATTCTCGAGCATTTAAGAAATCGGTCGGCCTTAATGGAGTGGGAACAAAGGCTGTAAACGCTCTATCCACTTATTTTAGAGTAGAGTCTACACGAGATGGTAAATCGGCTTCTGCAGAGTTTGAAAAAGGAGCACTAACGAATCAAGAAACCCTAGAAGAGACATCAAGGCGCCGAGGGACTAAAGTGACATTTATTCCGGATACAGAGATTTTTAAAAAGTATAAGTTTAGAAGTGAGTATGTAGAGCGCCTCATAAAAAACTATGTATATCTCAATCCAGGTTTAACCATAGTTTTTAATGGGGAGAAGTATTTTTCGGAAAATGGATTAAAGGATCTCTTATCAGATAGTATTGCAGAGGGAGATCGTCTGTACGACATTATTCATTTGCGTGGAGAAGATATAGAAGTAGCGATTACGCATAGTAAAACACAATATTCTGAGGAGTACCATTCTTTTGTTAATGGTCAGAACACAACGCAAGGAGGGACGCATCAGGCTGCTTTTCGCGAAAGCGTAGTGCGTACCGTTAGAGAATATTTTAAAAAGAATTACGACGCTTCAGATATTAGAAAGTCTATCGTTTCTGCTGTAAGCATTAAGGTGATGGAGCCTGTTTTTGAATCCCAAACCAAAACCAAGCTCGGAAGTACAGAAATGGGTGGCGGAATGCCTACTGTGCGCAGTTATATTAATGATTTTCTAAAGACCTCTTTAGATAATTTCTTACATAAAAACCCAGAAGTTGCAGACGCTTTACAACGTAAGATTTTACAGGCAGAACGGGAGCGAAAAGATCTTTCTGGAATTAGAAAACTAGCTCGAGAACGTGCTAAAAAAGCTAGTTTACACAATA
Source organism: uncultured Flavobacteriaceae bacterium (assembly GCA_964641325.1). Taxonomy (GTDB): domain Bacteria; phylum Bacteroidota; class Bacteroidia; order Flavobacteriales; family Flavobacteriaceae; genus Dokdonia. The sequence goes on from CAZXMY010000264.1 coordinate 2,092, forward strand.
AAAAATTACGTGATTGTAGAATCCATCTTACAGATAGCAAGAAGGAAAGAAATCTTGAAAGCACCCTTTTTATAACAGAGGGAGATTCTGCAAGTGGATCCATTACCAAGTCCAGAGATGTAAATACACAAGCTGTTTTTAGTCTAAAAGGAAAGCCCTTAAATAGCTATGGTCTATCCAAGAAAATAGTATATGAGAATGAAGAATTTAACCTCTTGCAGGCGGCTCTCAATATCGAAGAGTCTATAGAAGACCTGAGATATAATAATATTGTGATCGCTACCGATGCAGATGTTGACGGGATGCATATTAGATTATTGTTAATCACTTTTTTTCTTCAGTTTTTTCCAGAGCTTATTAAGGAAGGGCATTTGTATATTCTCGAAACACCTTTGTTTAGAGTACGTAACAAAAAAGAAACTATTTATTGCTATAGCGATCAGGAGCGTGTTGATGCGATGGCTAAATTGGGTAAAAATCCAGAAATCACTCGATTTAAAGGTTTGGGAGAGATTTCACCAGATGAGTTTAAATATTTTATTGGTGAAGATATGCGTTTGGCGCCTTTAATGCTTGATAAATCGATTAGTATAGAGGAGTTATTATCCTTTTATATGGGTAAAAATACACCAGATCGCCAGAAGTTTATTATTAATAACCTTAAAGTAGAATTAGATAGAGTAGAGGATTAGTATGAGTGAAGAACACCTAGATCCAGAAGGATTAGATAATATAAATGATGATACTTCAGAAAATCAAGAAGTTCAAGAGACGATTACGAGAGTTTCTGGAATGTACCAAGATTGGTTTTTAGACTACGCTTCTTATGTTATTCTAGAAAGAGCTGTTCCCGCTATAGAAGATGGATTCAAACCGGTTCAACGTCGTATTATGCATGCTCTCAAAGAGCTTGACGATGGACGTTATAATAAAGTAGCCAATGTAGTAGGCCATACCATGCAATATCACCCTCACGGTGATGCTAGTATTGGGGATGCTATGGTGCAAATTGGGCAAAAGGATTTGCTTATAGACACTCAAGGAAACTGGGGTAATATCCTTACAGGAGATAGGGCAGCTGCTTCAAGGTATATAGAAGCACGGCTATCTAAATTTGCTCTAGATGTAGTTTATAATCCTAAAATTACAGATTGGCAGTCGTCTTATGATGGACGAAAAAAAGAGCCTATAAACTTACCCGTAATGTTTCCGTTATTGTTGGCACAGGGAGCAGAAGGAATTGCGGTAGGGTTGAGTACTAAGGTAATGCCTCATAATTTTATTGAGCTTATTGATGCCTCTATAAAGCATCTTAAGGGGAAGCGATTTACGTTATTACCCGATTTTCCAACAGGAGGTATTGCAGATTGTTCTGATTATAAAGATGGCCTACGTGGTGGCAAGATTAGAGTACGTGCGCGTCTTGGACAACAAGATAAAAACACCCTAGTAATAACCGAATTACCTTTTGGACAAACCACTTCTTCTTTAATTGATTCTATTCTAAAGGCTAATGATAAAGGGAAAATCAAAATTAAACGCATAGAAGACAACACCTCTTCTAATGTGGAGATATTAGTGCACTTACCGTCAGGCATTTCGCCAGATAAGACCATAGATGCCCTCTATGCGTTTACCAATTGCGAGAGTTCCATATCACCACTAGGTTGTGTTATAGAAGATAATAAGCC
>CAZXMY010000265.1:0-3737 GCA_964641325.1 uncultured Flavobacteriaceae bacterium
TTCTAATGCTGTAGAATATGGCAACGGGAGTCTTGCCAATCAGTTAGCTATTGTAGCCAGAATGATTAAAGGAGGATTAAATACTCAAGTGTATCTCGTGACCGTTGGAGGCTTTGATACTCACGCAAACCAGCAGATAAATCATGATGCGCTAATGAACGATTTATCTGCCTCAGTTAAAAATTTCTATGACGATTTAGAAGATGTAGGAATGCAAGACCGCGTGCTCTCTATGACCTTCTCAGAATTTGGTCGTAGGATAGAAGAGAATGGATCACAAGGGACAGATCACGGTGCAGCAAGTCCTATTATGTTATTTGGTCCTGCTATAGAAGGAAATGGATTTGTAGGAGAGCATCCAGATTTACAAAGTCCTGATAGTGTAGGAAATCTAGCTTTTGGCACGGACTTTAGAAGTGTATATAGTTCTGTTATGAAAGACTGGCTATGCATAGATCCCGATATAGTGGATGAAGTTTTTTATGGACAAACCTATGAGCAACTTGACCTTGGATTTACCTGTGAAGCCTTGAGTATTCCTGATTTTAATACGGCCTCTAGTTTCCAGCATTTAGGAACCTATCAAAACGGGCAGACTTTTATAGAATTTAATATGCCTACCACAGCAAAGGTGCAGGTGAGTCTGTATAATATTTTAGGTCAGGAAGTAGGAACACTTTCTAATGACTTTATGTTTGAAGGGCCACAAAAAATTAACGTAAAACAGGCAATAAACAGGCGCCTATTTACAGGACAATATGTCTATCGTATCAGTTTTGGAGGAAATAGCTATAGTAATAGTATTCTTATTTCGTAGCGAAGTTTAAGAATACTATTTTATAGAGAAAGGCAGCTTTTCTGAAAGCCGCCTTTCTCTATCTACAACGGTAATAAAATCGCTATTTTTGTTGCTTATAAAGATTTATAATGTCACAACGCTATACCATTACCGCTGCTTTACCCTATACTAACGGCCCTATACATATAGGACACCTTGCTGGTGTTTATATTCCCGCAGATATCTACGCCCGTTATTTACGAATCCAAGGAAAGGATGTGGCTTTTGTTTGTGGTAGTGATGAGCACGGAGTGCCTATTACCTTAAAGGCAAAAAAAGAAGGGATTACACCTCAACAAGTGGTTGATCGTTACCACGCCATTATCAAACAATCTTTTGTAGACTTTGGGATTACTTTTGATAATTACTCGCGTACAAGTGCAAAGACACATCACAATACTGCATCTGCCTTTTTTGAGACTATGCACAAGCAGGGTAAATTTGTAGAAGAGACGAATGAACAGTTATATGATGCCGAGGCAAATCAGTTTCTAGCAGACCGTTTTGTAACAGGAACTTGCCCTAAATGTGGTTTTGAAGAAGCCTATGGTGACCAGTGTGAAAATTGTGGTACTTCGCACAACGCAACAGACCTTATTAATCCTAAAAGTGCCTTTTCTGGTGCTAAGCCTAGCTTAAAAGAAACCAAACATTGGTTTTTACCGCTAGATCAGTACGATAGCTTTTTTAAGGAATGGATTTTAAAAGGCCATAAAAAAGACTGGAAAAGCAATGTATACGGCCAGTGTAAATCTTGGATAGATGATGGTTTGCGACCGCGTGCCGTTACTAGAGATCTCGACTGGGGTATTCCTGTTCCTGTACAAGGAGCAGATGGCAAAGTACTTTATGTATGGTTTGATGCGCCTATAGGATATATTTCTGCGACTAAGGAATGGGCAGAAAGAGAAGGAAAAGACTGGGAACCGTATTGGAAAGATGAGCAAACCAAGCTGGTACATTTTATAGGAAAAGACAATATTGTTTTTCACTGTATTATTTTCCCTGCTATGCTTAAAGCGCACGGCGATTTCATTTTACCAGACAACGTACCTGCTAATGAGTTCCTAAACCTTGAAGGCAATAAACTGTCTACCTCAAAAAACTGGGCCGTTTGGTTACACGAATATCTGGAGGATTTCCCTGGCCAACAAGATGTCTTACGCTATGTATTGACGGCAACCGCTCCAGAAAACAAGGACAATGATTTTACATGGAAAGATTTCCAACAACGTAATAACAGTGAATTGGTAGCGATTTTTGGCAACTTTATTAACCGTGTGACCGTACTTACTCATAAATATTATGACGGTGTTGTGCCAGAACCTAGCGCTTTTAATGAGACCGACCAGAAGACGCTTACCGAAATGGCAGCCTATCCAGAAGTGATAGGAAGTAGTGTGGAGAAATACCGCTTTCGCGAAAGCCAAAACCACCTCATTAATCTGGCGCGTCTTGGCAACAAATACCTCGCCGACGAAGAACCATGGAAAACGATAAAGACAGACGAAGAACGCACCAAAACGGTGATGTATGTTGCATTACAGATAGCTACTGCTCTCGCTGTTTTAAGTGAGCCTTTCTTGCCTTTTACCTCTAGTAAACTTAAAGGTATTCTTAATCTAGGTCAAGACAAATTAAATTGGAGCGATATTTCTAATAAAGAAACATTACTAGATGCTGGTCACATCATTAATAAATCAGAACTCCTCTTCTCAAAAATAGAAGATGCAGATATCCAAAAACAATTAGACAAGTTGGAAGCTAACAAGAAAGTAAACGAGGCAGCAAACGCCGAGTTAGAATCTCAAAAAGACACCATTAGTTTTGATGATTTTACAAAACTTGACCTACGTGTAGGTACCATTCTAGAAGCAGAAAAAATGCCGAAGACTAAAAAACTTCTTGTACTCAAAGTGGATACAGGTATTGATACGCGGACAATCGTTTCTGGCATTGCCGAAAGCTTTACGCCAGAAGAAGTTGTTGGGAAACAAGTAACCGTACTCGTGAACCTCGCGCCTCGTGCCCTACGCGGTGTAGAAAGTGAAGGAATGATACTAATGACCGAAAATGCAGAAGGAAAGCTTGTGTTTGTAAATCCCGATGAAGCTGGTGTTGGGAGTGGTTCTACTATCAATTAAAACGGACTTTAATTCTGAATCATATGATATGAGACAACTACTTTGGGGCTTTATTCTACTTCTAAGCCACATAGGCTATGGACAATCTTCTTTTCTAGAAATAAAAGACATCCTGAAAAAGAATATAAAAAAGCCTAGTGCCAGCATTTTAGTAGAGAACAAAGAAAATAACTCCCTAACTGTTTTCATAGTAGACGATGAAACCATTAATGGGTATATGTATAGAATTAGTGGAAACACTAATCAATTGATTGGCAAAATTCAATCAGAAAAGCTGCCTAAATGGTACGACAACTTTGTGGGTTACACCTATCAAGACAAGCAGATAAGGCTCATATTTCAACACGAAAATGATTCTAAATTTGGCAGTATTCTTTACGATTTTAAAGCAAAAAGGTCATTAATAGGTGAATATAGTTTTAAAGTAAAAAATCAAGCCTATCTGGAATCTTACTCTCACGGGAATGAATTTTTTGTTTTTTATGCTTCAAAAAAAGACAATAGTATTTACGCGCACAATTTTTCTCATTCTGGCGGAACAAACACGCAAAAACACAACTTAGATATTGAATTTATAGATTTTACAAATCGTAAAACAAGTTTGTATGAGATTATGATAAGTAATGGCCGGAGCAAACAAATTACTATGAGCAGGTTCTCAAAGGACGAAATCCACTCTTTTCCTAAGGCAAGTAAAAAAAATAAAATATATAGTAACGATAGGGGAGTAATATTTTCGATTGACAACAATATGG
>CAZXMY010000266.1:0-3737 GCA_964641325.1 uncultured Flavobacteriaceae bacterium
GTTTTACCGTAATTATCTTTGAAGATGTCAGTTTTTACTGGTATTTACAAATGACTAATAATCAGTAAGTAAAATACAAAAAGTTAATTTTTTTCGACGAAATACATAATTATTATAAAACAAAGAAAGATTATTCTTACAAATATAAAAGCTATTTTATAATATATTGATTACAAATAACATAAAGATTAGCGCAAAAAGAGTGCTTTTTACTCGTTCTAACGATGCCCTATAAAAAGACTGCGCATTCTACTTTCATAAAAAAAGATCATAGCCTCATTTATGACCTATACGTTTACTTTATTTAAGGCGCGTTCGATATACATTTTTTCTTTTAGATCTGACTATCCATTAATTGAAAGTCAATGTCAGGTTGAGCGTAGTCGAAACCTATCTGAATACTAGATTTTAAAGACCTTTCGACTATGCTCAAGGTGACAAACCTCATTTGTATTGAGATGAAGTAGCTTATTATTAATTTCTTACGTCGAACTCACGTTATTCAAGATGCGTTTGATATACGAATTACCGGATGAAATTCTTTTTCCTCGATTTACGACAACACAAAATTCTAGGCGAGTTGGTACGAACCTACATACCGTTACGGATTTTCGAAGTCTGGGAACAACATAGGGTATAGCTTTAGGCAGGATGAAGCTATAAAAGGCAAAGTCTTGTATTTTTTCGCTTAAAGCGAAAAAATACCTGCTATAGCGCAATATGAGTTATACGACACCAAGCAGCCTACCCCTAATCCCTAGCCTATTATCTACTACTTAGGGATAAAAAAACCCTTGAAATAAACGATTTCAAGGGTTTTTTAAATAAAAGCTGTGTTATAAATTATCGCTCCACCACAATAAACTCACTTCTACGGTTAAGTTGGTGTTCTTCATCAGAACATTTTACGCCATTGCTACATCTGTTTAGCAACTGACTTTCTCCATAACCACGTCCTGTGAGTCTGTTTGAAGCAATGCCTTGGTCTATTATATATTGAATAGTAGAGGTATTACGTCTTTGTGAAAGTGCTTTATTATAGGTATCTCTACCTCTACTATCGGTATGTGAGCGCACATCTATCTTTAAATTAGGGAACTGTCGCATTACACTGATCACTTTTGCAAGTTCTAGCGCCGCATCTGGACGTATAAACGATTTGTCATAATCAAAATAAATAGGATTTAAGTTGAGTACTATCGCCAGATCGTCTCCTTCTCTAATGACCAATTCTGGAGTTAAGATTAAATCTTTTACGGTTTCTCCAGATGCATCTGCGGTAGTTACGGATGCCTCTGCAGGCTTATATGTTTCTTTTTCTCCTCGAACTGCATAACCGGTAGCACAAGCAATATCATTAAAACTATAGCGTCCTTGTGCATCTGTGGTTGTTTGAGCCAGTACTTCATTTTCTGCATTGCGCAGTTGTACTGCTGTTCCAGCAATTACTTGTTTGGTTTCATTATCGGTAACTACACCAGTAATTAACTGCTCACACTTAGGTATTACCGGGGTAATGTTATAAATATCATCATTACCTACACCATTTGCTCTATTTGAGGCAAAGTAGCCTTCTCCTGTTTCTTCATTTAAGATTAGACTAAAATCATCTACTGTACTATTTACAGGCTTTCCAACATTTATTACTTCTACAGTGTTAGTATCACCAGTGGCAACAAAAATATCTAAACCTCCTAGACCCACATGACCATCACTAGCAAAAAATAATCTTCCGCTCTGGGTCACAAAAGGAAAGGTATCTCTACCTTCGGTATTGATAGTGTTCCCCAAATTTACGGGTTCTCCAAAAGTATCGTCTTCGTTAATAGCTACTTTCCATATATCGGAAAGACCAAGAGTCCCTGGCATATCTGAAGCAAAATACAGTGTTTTTCCATCCGCACTTAAAGCGGGATGAGCTACCGAGTATTCTTCACTATTGAACGGAAGTTCTTCCGCTTTTTGCCAAACACCATCTTCTAGCTTGCTTTTGTATAATTTCAATCTATTTGTACCTTCTGTATCATTACCCAATTTACTTTTAGTGAAATTATTTCTGGTAAAGTACATCACATCGCCTTCTTTGGTAAAAACCGATGTAGACTCATGATATTTGGTGTTTATTTTTGAAGCAAAAAGTTGTGGATTGCTGTTTTGTACATCATCTATGATGTATAAGTCTAAGAATGGCTGATTGTTCCAATTATGCTTCTTTTGATTTTCCTTTATACTTCGATTTGAAGAAAACACTAAAGCGTCTCCATAAAAGGTAGGCGCAAAATCCTGTAAATTTGAATTAAAATTTAAGGATTTAATCTCAAATCGCCCTGATAATTTTTCAATTTCAGAAATATAGTCTCTATCATTCGAAAAAAGTTGCCCACGAGAATCTGTTGCATTAGCGGCGTTAAATTTGGCCATCATTTGATCAGACTTAACATAGTCTCCTGTGCTTTTTAAGGCTAGTGCGTATCTAAAATAGTACTCCGGATCAATGTCATCACCTGAATTCACCAATTTATCAAACCAAGTAACGGCTTCGCTATACGCTGCTGTAAAATAGTAAGAATCTCCCAGCTTAGCATACACCTCTGATGAACCTTGATCACTATTTGCAACATCCAAGTAAAGTGCTCTTGCATCTATATATGAGTAATCATCATATTTTTTTGTTGCCCGTTTAACTTGACCTTTTTGCGCATATGTTTCATTTATACAAAAAGACACTAAAACAAATACTGCAAAAATTTTAGGTATCATTCTTTTCATATTATCGGTTTTTAGGGTACTGTTATATTATTATTATTTTAATTTCTTTTAAAAGAAACGAGGTGATATCAATCGTTTAGCTCCTTTAAAGACTTCATATCTTAAGAAAAACTCATAACTACCATCATTAAAGCGTCTCAGCTCGGTAGTCTCACGGTCATAAGAAAAACCGAGTAATAAGCTATCACTAATCTGGAAACCTACTAACCCACTAAAAGCAGCACTCACTCGATATGCAGCACCAAGGGTTAACTTATCATACAATAAGAAATTAGCAGTCAAATCTATTCCTAGCGGCGCTCCACTTACAGCTCGTACGATCCCTGCAGGCTTGAACTTTACACTATCACTCAAATCAAAAACATAACCTGAACTAAAGAAATAATGTATACGCTCTTCTGCTAAAGAAACCGATGAAGTTTCATTATCATTATCACTCAATTCAAAATGTTCTGTTTGTAGTAAATTAGGTGCACTTGCTCCAAAATAAAACTTATCTGTACTGTAAAATAACCCTACCCCTACTTGAGGAGCAAATTGGTTGTCTACATTAGAGGCTGAACTCGCAAGAATATCTCCTTGTTGAAACGCATTGGTCTCTGAAAAATCAATATCCAATAATTGGGCCCCTGCTTTTAATCCAAACGCCAACTTCCCTCTAGCAGAAACATCAATAGCATAACTAAAGTCTACATCGATATAGGTTTCATTTGTTATAAAAATCTCATCTCTTTGAATATTAATCCCCAATCCTATACGCTCTGATTTTCCAATAGGCGAATGCAGACCTAACGTAGAAGTGTTAGGAGCTCCATCTAGACTTACCCATTGTGTACGGTGTAACCCTACTACACTTAAAGTCCCTCGTGACCCCACATAGGCAGGATTGATCGTCTGCTGGTTGTAGATGTATTGGGTAAACTGAGGATCTTGTTGCGCCAATCCTTCTTCTACCCCTGTAAATAATC
>CAZXMY010000267.1:0-3723 GCA_964641325.1 uncultured Flavobacteriaceae bacterium
TCCCCATATATCTTCTGCTTGTGGACCGCCCCAAATTATTGTTGCCAGAACAGGATTATCAATAAAAGGATTTCTGTTGCCGTAGTTGTTTTCAAATAGAGGGTTTCTTTGTTCTTCGAAATCTGATACAGGATCCTCTACATTCCATTGTAAAAAAAGTTGCAGCATGTCTGTTCCACCTTGTGTAGCTCCTGTCCCGACAAGTGTAGGAAGGCACCGTTCGCCATATCTTAAGTACATATACATCATGGCTCTTGCGACGTCTCCTTTCCACTCGTCTCCCGGATACCATAAATTGCCACTTATAGTGGCGGAGTTACCGCTTCCGTTTGTAAATCTTTTCGATCCTCTTTCTGCATTGCGCTGTACATCTGTCGGACGCAAATTGTGAGGATCTGCGGCAATGCCAGTGCTACTATTATTTACATTTCCCATAGGAGGATTTGCCAAGCTTCTAGGGAAGACGTGTTCTCTATTAAATTCACAAACATCACCACCAAAAAGGGCATCAGATCTTGTTGTATCTGTTGTGCAATCTCCATCGGAGTCATTAAAACCATAGACTAATAGGACTTCTGAGCCATTAGATGGATTTTCATCGGTAATGAGCAAATCATCTCTATACTCAGCATAGGTATAGCCAGTATTAAATTGCGATATTTTTATTTGTAACTCATCATAGAGTTCCTCTCCTGTAAGAGATAAATCTACATCATCATAATACGGTTGCTGGCCGAGTGCAATTATGGGGAGGAAAAGGAGTAGTACGACTAGTGTTTTATTCATGGGGTTGTAATTAATTTTTTCTTTATCGCTTTGCTCCTCCTTTGATCGTTTACCTGCTCGCGGGCTCAATTTCGCGAAAGCAAAGCCATATAAAATCCATCATAACCGGTTTTAAATGGACTAATTGTATCTTGTTTGTCTAACTTGAATTGTTTGCCTTGTTCCGTTTTAAGAAAATTCTCAATTTGCTGTTCGTTCTCTTGCGGCAATATTGAACAAGTTGCGTATACTAATTTTCCTTCAGGCTTGACTAATTTACTGTATGTTTGAAGGATATCTGATTGACGTTGAATTACTTTGTTAACAAATTCCTGTTCTAGTTTCCACTTAAGGTCGGGATTTCTTTTGATAGTTCCCAATCCTGTGCAAGGGGCATCGATAAGAACTCTATCTAGTTTATTGTAAAGTTTCTTATACGATTTTGAACTCTCAATAACACGTGTTTCAATATTATGCGCCCCAGCTCGTTTTGCACGTCGTTTTAACTCCTTAAGTTTACCTTCATAAATATCCATTGCAATAATCTGGCCTTTGTTCTCCATTAAGGCAGCAAGGTGCAAGGTTTTTCCTCCAGCACCAGCACACATATCTGCTACGCGCATTCCTGGTGTGACATCTAAGTATCTTGCTACGCGTTGGGAAGAAGCATCTTGAACCTCAAAAAAACCATCTTTAAAGGCTTTAGAAGTAAAAACATTTTTACGTTCTACAAGTTGTACCGCGTCAGGATATCCTTCTGGGAGTAAGGTATCTATATCTTGATTTGCCAGAACGGCACGTAGATTTTTTGGGCTCGTATGAAGGGTATTGGCTCTAAGCACAACAGGAGCTTGTTTATTGAGAGCAGCGATCTCATTATCCCATGACGCTTTTAGGGCTTCTTGTCCTAAGTTGTCCATCCAATCTGGAATAGATTCTTTAAATTTTCTAATTTTAGAAAGTTCGTCAAAACGTCCTTTAATGCGTCTGGTGGGAATAGGCTCTATCTGCTTCCAATCCGGAACGGCAATCCCTCTTAGCGTAGCCCATACCGCAAAGAGTCTAAATAAATTGGGTCTACTGTAAGGTGCTTTGACCTCTGCTATTTCTGAATAAAGGCGTTTCCAGCGCACAATATCATATACGGTTTCTGCAATAAAACTACGGTCTCTAGAGCCCCAGCGTTTATCGTGTTTAAGTACTTTTTTTAGAACCTTATCTGCTTGTTTTTGCTCATTAAATATTAAATCAAGAGCATCTACAGCGGCAAAAACGAGATTTCGGTGTAATTTCATGGGTTTGTTTACAAGCGGCAAAGGTATTGCATACAAAATTAATAGTTTTAATTTTGTAGAAAATTCACGATGCGATATATCCTTTGTTTCCTTTTTGTTTTTATCCTTTCCTGTACATCTGATGTGAAGAAAGAACGTGCTGCGATAAGTGAAGTTGTGAGCCATACTATTTATGCAGATTCTTCGAGTATTAGGGCCATTGAAGTTATGGAAGATGCCATTGCCTTTGCGGGTAGTAATGGAGTTTACGGCTATTATAAATTAAATAGCAAGGATGCCCTATCGTACCCTCAAGTAATTGAAAAAAATGCAGGTACGATAGATTTTTTAGGTAAGAACCCCGCTTTTAGATCTATAGCTTCCACTTCAAAATATATTTTTATTTTGAGTATAGCGCAACCTGCTTTGCTATATCGTATTAATAAAACGGATTATAATACTAAACTGGTTTACATAGAGGACGTTGAAAGTGTTTTTTATGATTCTATGACCTTTTGGAATGATTTAGAAGGAATTGCAATGGGTGATCCTGTGGATGGCTGTTTATCTGTTATTATAACTAGAGATGGTGGCACGAGCTGGCAAAAAGTATCGTGTAATGATCTTCCTAAGACAGCAGAAGGAGAAGCCGCTTTTGCCGCAAGTGATACGAATATAGGTATACAAGGAGATAATACCTGGATTATTACAGGAGGCAAAAAATCCAATGTATTATATAGTCCGGATAAAGGATTAACTTGGAGTAAGTATAGTACTCCATTAGTTCAAGGAAGTGAAACTACGGGAGGCTACTCTTTAGATTTTTATGATACTACAACAGGGATTGTATACGGTGGTGATTATCTCAAACCAGCAGACAACAAGGGAAATATTGCCATTACAAAGGACGGAGGGAAACACTGGGATTTAATAGCCAAAGGGATTAATCAAGGCTATAAGAGTTGCGTTCAATTTGTGCCCAATTCTAATGGACAAGAACTTATCGCTTTGGGTTTTTCTGGAATATCGTATTCTAGAGATGAAGGAGCGCACTGGCAAGAAATATCCAAGGAGGCCTATTTGAGCTTTCGTTTTATAAATGATAGTATCGCTTTTGCTAGTGGTAGAAATAAAGTGGATAGACTCTTGTTTAAAAGAGATTAGTTTTTAGCATTCTTACCTCTACGATTTCGTAATTCCCTTAAAAGTTGTCTTTTAAAATCTTCTTCGGCTTTAAACAAGGCTAGGACTTTTTTTGTAGACATCTTATGTTTGAGGCTTTTCGATAATTCCGTTTTAAGTGATAATCTTGTTTGTTGCACTTGTAGAATAGTCCCTAAAATTTCCTGAGCCTTTTCTTCAGAAATATTTTCGGAGTTTTTTCTATACGTACGCAAGGCTTCAAACTCATTAGTTCTTAGGATTTCCATTTTCTTATCAAAGGCATTATAAATAGGCCAAAAATCCTGAGCTTCTTGAGAACTTAGATCCAGCCTTTCGGTCAAAAAGCCCACCTTGAGAGCTTGAATGCGTTCTTGTCTAGCCGCTTTGTTTTCCTGAGCGTATAGCGAGAATGAGCTGATTATGAGTAATAGGGTGAGTACTGTTTTCATATCGTTTATTCTAATAATATAGCGTATGCGCATGTCCAATTTTTTAAATATCTCTAAGGCTTTCTCCTGAA
>CAZXMY010000268.1:0-3716 GCA_964641325.1 uncultured Flavobacteriaceae bacterium
CATCTTGGCACTCCACGATAGAGTATTATAAGTATATCAACGAGGCGGTAAATAAACATTTTGGCAATAATACCAATCCACCGCTTATGGTGTTTACTGTAAATCAAGCCGAAGTCCATAAATATCAAATTGAAAACAAATGGGACAAAATTGCCGACTTGTTCATTGAAGGAGGAAAACGCCTAGAAGCCGCAGGAGCTCAAAAACTTATGTTTTGTGCAAATACACCTCACAAAATATACAATCAGGTAGAAAAAGAACTGGACATTCCCATACTGCATATAGCAGATGCCACGGCAGATGCTATTAAGGGTCACAACGTAGACAAAGTTTGTTTTTTGGGAACAAAATATTCTATGAAAGAGAATTTCATAAGCCAACGCATTGCAGACAACGGTATCGAAGTCTTAGTACCTACTCAAGATAAAGTCATTGATGAGTTACATAGGATAATCATAGAAGAACTAACCTATGGAAAAATTGATGCTAAGTCTAAAAAATATGTGATTGATGTCATTGAATCTTTTATTGATAAAGGGGCAAAAGGAGTGATTCTAGGTTGTACAGAATTCCCACTGATGATACATAAGGAAGACCTTCCTATTCCCATATTTAATACTACAGAAATACACGCCTTAGCTGGCGTACAGTTTATTTTGGAGAATCATAAGGAATAATAATTATTACAATTAAAAATCCTAAATCTCGATACATTACTCCCTGCTGTCGTAACACTCGATTAACTTTGTTATTGAAGCTGTTGGCCTTTAATCGTAGTTGGTTTTGCGTTATTCTAAAATCAATAATCTTCAATCAAAAATCGTTAATCCCCAATCAAAAATCGTTAATCCCCAATCAAAAATCATCAATCGCCGCAATCTCGATACATTGCTTCCTATGGTCGCAACACTCGATTACCTTATATTATAGAATCTGTTGCCTTTAGTAGTAGTTTTTCTTTAGTTGTTCTAAAATCAACAATCTTCAATCAAAAACCATCAACCACAAGCTTCTTGTCCAGGAAATGAAATAAGTCCTAACGCAAAGTTTTTGCGAATTTTGTGCGATACACTTTGCAAAATTTCAAAAACAACCACGCCTAGAATGGACAAATTCACAATTCTTAAATCCATAATTAAAAATCGTTAACCACAAGCTTCTTGCCCAGGAAAGGCAAGCATTTCTCCCATTCCAACAGTAAAAAGCCAGTTGCCATACAAAGCGTGTTCTATGGACACTAAGGTTGTAGATTTCGTTTTCACGAAAGTATAAGCAAATAAAAGTCCGCCTATAAATGTGAGTACTAAAACAAGTGCGTTTTTAAAGAAAATATGCGCCAGAGAAAAAACAATAGCATTCACAAATATCAATAATTTTCCAGACGAAAACAGATCGGCATATCGCTCAAAATAAAAGGTTCTATAAATTATTTCTTGCGGCCATACCGATAAAAAAGTATAGACTAAAAGAATGATTCCAAACAAGGGCAAGTTACTTCTTGGAACACAAAACAAAGCATTGGGCTTTATGAGCCAGACACATAAGGTAGTCACACCAGCAATTATAATAAACTGTATAAAAATACGCTGCCCAAATCCCTTCCAATCTATTCCTTTCTGAATTCTAAAACGAACGGCTGTCTTCCAAAAAAGCACTATGATCAGATAGATAAATGCGCCCAATATACTTGCTCCTTTTATTCTAAAATTAAACGGAAAAGCCAAACTTACGGGCAGTATAAAAAAGAGTAAGAAAAATTCAAAGACTCTATATTTTTTTGACATCATACCGCTATGGCTGTAGTAGATTTTACTTCGTTTATCGCAAAGGTAATGCGTGCATCTCCTAGATATTCTAAAGTAGCCCATTTTTCTCTCAAAAAATTTTTAAAAGGAGGCATATCGTTTGCACGTCATTTACTTCATAATCACAATCGTCGCTTAACAGCTACCATTCTTTCATCACTTTTAAAATAAGCGCCTATAGTCTGTTAGATAATATAGCTCTGTTACAAAAGACTCTAAACTAGTCTTCGCACTTTTTTGCTTTTACAAAAGCAAAGTTGTAACATTACGCTAGTAAATAAAGAATTATTATGAGCGACCATAGACAAGATGAACACATTGTAGAAAATAGAGAATTAAATATTTGGGAAGCCCTTATACCAGTGTTTATATTAATGTTATTACTCGCTTATAATATCTTTTTTAAAGACGGTGTATGGTTAGGTGATTATTCTAATCAATACATCCTGCTTATGGGTGGTGCAGTAGCTGCAATTGTAGGATTGTTTAATAAGACTAGTATTTCAACTATGATTGCTGAGATCTGGGAGAACCTTAAAAGTATATTAGTACCTGTTATGATTCTTCTCCTAGTAGGTGCATTAGCTGGTTCTTGGCTGGTAAGTGGTATTATTCCTGCTATGGTCTATTATGGATTGCAAGTACTTAATCCAAGTATATTTTTACCCGCCTCAGTAATAATAGCAGCAATTATCTCTATAGCCACCGGAAGTTCTTGGACTACTTCTGCGACTGTAGGTATTGCGTTAATTGGTATTGGAACTGCTTTAGGTATTAATCCAGGTATGATAGCAGGTGCCGTGATTTCTGGCGCTTATTTTGGTGATAAAATGTCACCATTAAGTGACACTACAAATCTGGCTCCAGCGATGGCAGGAACGGATTTGTTTACGCATATAAAATATATGACGCTTACTACAGTACCTACTATTACAGTAACATTAATTGTTTTTATTATTATAAGTCTGAATATTGAAACTACAGGAACAGCAGATGTCACTTCGCTACTAGCCGTAATAGATGATACGTTTAATACAACACCACTACTCTTTATAGTTCCGGCAGTAGTAGTCGCATTAATTGTTTTAAAAACTAAACCGCTAATCGCATTAGGTATTGGAGTACTATTAGCAGCCGTTTTCGCTTTTATTTTTCAACCGGAGATTTTGGCTGGATTATCAAGTTCTAAATTTTCATCGATAGCTACTGCCATTTGGACGGATACAGCAATAGAGACTCCTAATGAAACGCTTAATGAGCTTTTTAGTTCTGGCGGTATTTTAGGTATGCTATGGACTATCCTTCTCATATGCTGTGCAATGGTTTTTGGAGGTGTTATGGATGGTATTGGTGCGCTTTCAAGAATTACTAGAGCTCTACTAAGTGTCGCAGATTCTATTTTTGGATTATTTGCCAGCACCGTGATAAGCTGTCTCGGTCTTAATGTTGTTGCATCAGACCAATATCTCGCTCTTGTCATTCCGGGAAAAATGTTTAAAAAAGCCTATGAAGATAAAGGCTTAGCACCAGAAAATTTATCCCGAACATTAGAAGATTCAGGAACCGTAACTTCGGTATTAATCCCTTGGAACACCTGTGGTGCTTATCAAAGTGGCGTACTCAATGTTTCTGTGGCAGATTATTTTGTGTACGCGATATTTAACTGGTTAAGTCCTTTTATGACTTTGCTATTTGCCGCTTTTAGAATTAAAATAAGAGAGTTAGCAGGAAAATCGATTGCATAGATTTTCGCGTAAGCGTAAAACATCATTTTTAATACAACATTAACGCCTTAGTGGTTTACTTACTTATAATAAACCACTTTCAAGTCGTATTTTTATACTTTATAAATCATCTTTAAAAAAACCTTATATGGCATCTATAACACTAGGCGGAAACGCTATCAATACA
>CAZXMY010000269.1:0-3705 GCA_964641325.1 uncultured Flavobacteriaceae bacterium
TTTATAAAGTTCGAAGTTATTTACGATACGCTCGGTAAGAATCTCTTGAGATAAAACTTGAGGGTTTAATCCCAAAGTTTGCGTCTGAAATAACGTTTTTCCATCCTTACTTAGAGCGATCCAATCTGTTTTAGTAGAACCACTATCTACAATTAAAACCATAACTAAAGTTGTTGTAAAAGAGCCATTAGAGATCATATTCTCTCTCTAATAGCTGTGTACAATTATTAGTTTAACGTATTTATTTTTTCTGCTAAGTCTACTAACTTATTGGAATATCCAAACTCATTATCATACCAGGAAACGAGTTTGAAGAACTTACTGTTAAGTTCTATTCCCGATCCAGCATCAAAAATACTGGTACGTACATCACTTACAAAGTCCTGTGATACCACACCATCTTCTGTATATCCTACTATACCGACCATTCCTTTTTCTGAAGCGGCCTTAAATAAGGCTTTAATAGCTTCTAATGAGGTTTCTTTTTCTGTCTTAACCGTTAGATCAACCACAGATACATTTGCTGTAGGAACTCTAAAAGCCATGCCTGTAAGTTTACCATCTAACTCAGGGATTACTTTTCCTACCGCTTTTGCCGCTCCTGTTGTCGTAGGTATAATATTATTTATGGCACTTCTGCCTAAACGGTAGTTCTTTTTAGAGGGACCATCAACCGTAAGTTGTGTAGACGTTGTTGCATGAATGGTTGTCATTAATGCTTCTTGAATCCCGAAATTGTCATTTACTATCTTGGCCATAGGCGCAAGACAATTCGTTGTGCAGGATGCATTAGATACGATCTTGTGCGACGCACTTAACTTGTTATCGTTTACACCCATCACAAACATAGGAGCGTCTTTAGACGGTGCAGAGATTACCACCTTTTTAGCTCCAGCCTGTAAATGATATTCTGCTGTTTCTAAAGTTGTAAAGAAACCTGTACACTCTGCAACTACATCTGCTCCTGCTTCATCCCATTTGAGATTTTTTGGATCTCTCTCTGCAGTAACTCTAATGGTTTTTCCATCTACAACGAGATGACCATCTTTTACCTCCACGGTTCCATCAAAGCGTCCATGAATTGAATCATATTTTAATAAATAGGCTAAATGATTTACGTCTAACAAGTCATTTATAGCTACAACATCTACATTATCTCGCTTCACTGTAGCCCTAAAAACTATACGGCCTATACGACCAAATCCATTAATACCTAATTTTAAATTTGCCATTATTATTTATTTATTGATTATGTGGTCATAATATCTGACACACGTATTAACTCTTTATTAATTTTTGATTTTCCTTTTATTGCATTATCCAGAGGACATAATTCCATTTTATCATGAATGGTACCTACCATATAATTGCTTTTACCTTCTAGCAATGATTCTACAGCTTTAACGCCCATTCTACTCGCAAGAACTCTATCATAACAGGTAGGAGAGCCTCCTCGCTGCATATGACCGAGTACAGAGACGCGTACGTCATATTCCTCAAGGTTCTCATCTACATAATCCTTAAGTTCAAAAACACTTTTACCAATTTTATCACCTTCTGCAACTACGACTATACTGGAAGATTTACCACTTTTCTTACTGCGTAACAAGGATTCTACAAGTCGTTCAATTCCCATATCTTCTTCTGGGATTAAAATCTCTTCTGCTCCTGCTCCTACTCCCGCATTAAGGGCTATATGCCCTACGTCTCTCCCCATAACTTCTACAAAGAACAATCTATCATGAGAATGGGCGGTATCACGTATTTTATCTATCGCATCTACTGCCGTATTAAGTGCTGTATCATAACCTAAGGTTCTATCCGTACCATTAATATCGTTGTCTATAGTACCTGGAATGCCTATTACTGGGAAATTATATTCTGTATTAAAAATCAAGCCTCCTGTAAAAGTACCGTCACCTCCTATTAAAACGATAGCATCAATATTATGTTCTATAAGGTTGTCATATGCCAATTTGCGACCTTCGGGAGTTCTAAAGCGTTTACTTCTTGCACTTTTTAAAAAAGTTCCACCTTTGTTAATGACGCCACGAACACTACGTGCATTAAGCTCTACAAAATCGGCATCAATAAGTCCTTCATAACCTCTATAAATTCCTACAGCCTCAATCTTGTGATAAGCACATGTTCGAACCACAGATCGTATTGCAGCATTCATCCCTGGAGAGTCTCCCCCTGAGGTTAAAACGGCAAGTCTATTGATGTTTTGGCTCATATCTAATTCTTATAAAAATTAAAAGTAGGAAACTTAAGATAGAAAAGTGAAGTAATTATGGTGTTTTTAACGGCATTCGTAATTTCAAACGTTTTCGTTTGAAAACTTTTTAACGAAAGTCTAAAAATATGTAGTGATTTTTAAAGAAATGGGCAGTTTTTGCTATGTTGCTTTGCTCTCCTTTGATCGTGAAACTTACAATTTTGCTTTCGCGAAAGCGGAAGTATATAAAAACACCCTTCTATTAATTCTTAAAAGAAACTCCGTCTGGACCTATTTTTGACTGAGCACTATTCTTGTCTGCAAGTTCCTTAAAAGCTTCTTTAGATTTGCCAGAAAATATTTTGCGTATGAGTTCTCTAAAGGAATTAAAATCTACAGAATAAGAAATACCTGCTCCTTGCGTATACCCTTCTGTCTCTCCTATAAATTGGATATCACTTTGTCTATTAAATACCTTTGCGCGTAAAGAGCCATCTTCATTTAATAGGAAGTCTACTTCTACATCTCCTACTATAATACTTTCACTAAGTCCACCGGTAGGCACTCCTACTTTGCCGTTTATTAATACTCTATTAGTAATTTGAGTAGATAAGGTAAAACCTACCCTACCCGACGATTGAGCATCCGGAGTATTATCTGCTTGCACGAGATCTAGGCCTACATCAAAAATACTGTCATCATCTGCAAACAATATATTGCTTAACACAGACGATGTTGTCTCAAGCAGATTATTAACAGCAGCTGCGGCAGAAATAGATGTTTCGCTTAGAAAAACACCTTGTGACACTAGAGAGATTGCGTTGAGTTCTCTTGTGTTTCTATCATTTAATCGAAACTCTAGCTCTGAGGTTACGGTACTGCTAATATTGGGAAACTCTATATCAAAAGTGATCTCTGGTTGCAAGAGTTGTTCCTTAAGATTAATGATTA
The DNA here is from genome assembly GCA_964641325.1 of uncultured Flavobacteriaceae bacterium. GTDB lineage: Bacteria > Bacteroidota > Bacteroidia > Flavobacteriales > Flavobacteriaceae > Dokdonia. The sequence goes on from CAZXMY010000269.1 coordinate 3,170, forward strand.
CATCTACTGGTATTTTTCTGTTTATTGATGGATTTTCTAACAGAATACTTGGATTTGCCTCTGTACTATAGATAGCACTAATTTCTAACTGGGCTTCTGTAGGAACACCATCCCATCTTATGTTGCTATCCTCGCGAACTTTAAACTCTTTTTGCACTATACCGCCATACTTGAATAAAAAAGTTCCATCAAATACAGCAAAATCTCCATTCATCTTAAATTTCCCATTGGTATCTAACTCAATAAGCAATAGTCCAGCACCTCGTCCACGTAATACGCTGCCGTTCTCCTGATCTACGACTACTTCTATCAAGGCGTCTGTATCTATATCTAAATCAAAATTTACAGACAATCCTTTAATCTCACCTACATCTATAATCTCACCCTTTATTCTCGCTTCTTTCTCATCAGGGCTTAAAAAATGAATGTATGAAATATCGCCCAAGGCTTCTGAATCATCTATAGGCACATAAAATACCGTGCCTGGCTCTGTTTCTGCAAGCACATCTATCACAAGATTATCTGTCGTGCCCTTT
>CAZXMY010000270.1:0-3705 GCA_964641325.1 uncultured Flavobacteriaceae bacterium
GCTTAACTACTTTGTTTAATTTGAGTAAAAAAAAACTACCCTATTAGGGTAGTTCGTTAAACAAAATAAAATTCTATTTTAATCTTCAGATGCTTCCATAGTGTGAAAAACATTTTGCACATCATCATCTTCCTCAATTTTTTCTAAAAGCTTATTTACATCTGCTTCCTGTTCTGGCGTTAGTTTTTTTGTGACTTGTGGAATTCTATCAAAGCCAGAGGAAAGTATTTCCATACTATTCTCTTCTAGATACGACTGTATGCTTCCAAAACTCTCGAAAGGTGCGTAAATCATAACGGTACTTTTTTCGGTCCCATCTTCTGCCTCTTCTGTATCCTCAAAAATTTCTTCTACTCCAAAATCTATAAGTTCCAATTCTAGTTCTTCTAGATCAAAGTCAGTATTTGCCACACTAAAATTACAGGTATGGTCAAACATAAAGTTTACCGAGCCTGAAGTTCCGAGATTTCCATCACATTTATTAAAATAAGAACGCACATTTGCAACGGTACGGGTGTTGTTATCTGTTGCGGTTTCTACTAAAATAGCGATGCCGTGCGGTGCATAGCCTTCAAACAGTACTTCTTTATAATCACCTTGACTCTTATCTGAAGCACGCTTAATAGCTCGTTCCACATTGTCTTTAGGCATATTAACCGATTTGGCATTTTGAATTACCGCACGTAGTCTTGAGTTACTATCTGGATCTGGACCTCCTTCTTTTACAGCCATTACAATGTCCTTGCCTATACGCGTAAAGGCTTTAGACATTGCGCTCCAGCGCTTCATCTTACGTGCTTTCCTAAATTCGAATGCTCTTCCCATAGTTTATTTATTTCCGCGAAGGCGGAAATCTCATCCACTCATTCGCAATGTTATTTTATCTAAAAGCTTCCCGTCTTCACAGGAAATATTTGTAAAAACCCTCTCGCTTTCGCGAACCTGCCTGCCGGTAAGCAGGAACCTTCAAAAATATAAAAATCTCTTCTTTAATCAATAGGTCTTAATTGCCTAAAATTTCTTCAATACTAGCCGCGAGTTTAAAATCTTTTTCTGTCACGCCATCTGCATCGTGTGTACTTAAAGAAATGCTTAGCTCATTATACACATTGCTCCAATCTGGATGGTGGTTTTGCTCTTCGGCTTCAAAGGCAATGCGCGTCATCGTGGCAAAAACTTCTTTAAAATTTTCAAATTCAATGACAGTATGTATGGCATTATCTTCATATTCCCAATTCGGAAAATCTTCTAATTTATCGGCTATTTGCGCTTGTGTAAGTTTCATAATATGATCTTATAATTCGTTAGACTCTTCTGTCTGACCCATGGCCATAAGGTATGCTTTTAAGAATTGGTCTATCTCCCCATCTAGCACTTTTTCGGGCTGTCTGTATTCATAATTAGTGCGATGATCTTTTACTCTTCGATCATCCAATACATAGGATCTTATTTGTGAACCCCACTCAATTTTCATCTTTCCTTCTTCTATCTCTTGGCGGGCTTCCATACGTTTACGCAGTTCTAGTTCATAGAGCTGTGAACGAAGCATCTGTAATGCAGTGGCTCTATTATCGTGTTGAGAGCGACTGTCTGAACAGGCTATTTTAATACCTGTGGGAAAGTGGGTGAGCTGCACTTTAGTTTCTACTTTGTTTACATTCTGTCCTCCAGCTCCAGAGGATCTCGCCGTTACGATCTCATAATCTGCAGGATTAATTTTTATTTCTATACTGTCATCCACTAGTGGATAGACATATACAGAAGCAAAGGAGGTATGTCGTTTTGCATTGCTATCAAATGGTGAGATGCGTACAAGACGATGTACGCCATTTTCTCCTTTTAACCACCCAAAGGCAAAGTCACCGGCGATCTCTAGAGTTACCGTTTTTATACCGGCTACATCACCTTCTTGAAAATTGAGCTCTTTAACCTTGTAGCCTTGTTTTTCTGACCACATAAGATACATACGCATGAGCATACTTGCCCAGTCACAGCTCTCTGTGCCGCCAGCTCCAGCTGTGATTTGAAGCACAGCACTCATCTCATCACCTTCTTCAGAAAGCATATTTCTGAACTCGATATTCTCTATAACTTCTTCTGCTTCTTGTGCTTTTTTTTGCACTTCGGTTTCAGAAGCTTCACCTTCTTTTTCAAACTCTACAAGAATTTCGAGATCTTCGACCAGGGTAGTGGCTTCATTGTAGTCTTTTACCCATTTCTTCTTACTGCGCAGCTGTCGCATAAAAGCTTCAGCTTCCTGTGCGTTATTCCAAAAATTGGGATCAAAAGTTTTTTCTTCGTCGTTGGAAATTTCGATCAGTTTACGATCGATGTCAAAGATATCTCCTCAAACTTTCTACGCGCTCTTGGAGTGATTTTAATTGTTCTATTGTTATCATAATGATTTTGAAGAATACAAAAATAGGCTACCTAGAATATTTTACCAACTCAAAATATGCCTTAGCTTTAAAAGTTATTAGTTATTTAGAAACTAAATCATTAAAAGTGTAATGCTATGCCCATTTTTCCGACAGTATTCTTTATTGATAACTAATCCTTCTAAACTAACTTTATATGTTCAAGTATTTTTTACCTCGAATTGCATTAATATTATCTAGTGTACTATTTGTTTTAAGCTGTTCTACAGAAAGTACAATTGAAGAACTGGATGTCGATATTCAAAGTGAAAATCTAATTCAATCTCAATTGATAGAGGAAGAAGAAAGCACATTTATAAACCTTGATAAGGTAACAAAACCCGAAAATACTTCTGCACAAAGCGGAGGCGGGAATTGCAATCATGTAGTAATCATTAATGGATACGCCTATGCATCGTGTAATTCTCAGTTAATTATTAGTAATCTAGAAACTGGAGAAATAGCTACTCAAAATATGTCTATAATTGATGTCGCTGCAGATGAAGTACGGTCATTACTCTTTACCTACAACGGCAGTACGATAAGATTGTTTAGTTTAGATAACCCTATGGCGCCTCAAGAAGAAGATACAGCGAGTGCTTCTTTTTCAATATTTACTGGATTTTCTGCTGCGGGATGCACATTGGCCGTATCAGGTGGTACTTCCAATACTACGGTGTATCGATATAGTATAGACCCTTATGAACTTGTTTTGACCTCTAGTGGTATACCTGCCGTAGATAATGTAACAGGAACTCCCAATGTTCACGTGGCTCTGACGGCACCGGGGGAGATTACAGCTTTTTACAGTCAAGATATAGGTGCTGTAGCCAACTGGGCTATTCAACCAGCTATTTTTAATGGTGCGGCAGAATTGCAAAGTACTCCGCAACGTACTGTATTAACACCACTTCCTTTTACAGGTTCTTTCAATGCGCCTTTTGCTCCAACAAATTTTGGGGTAGAAAGTGAATATCTTGATGATAGATTATATGTTGCTCATTTTGCTGTTCCCGGAATTGAAGTCGTTGATGTGGCAACAGGTAATTTACTATCGCCTATTAATTTGTCTTTTGAACCTATTAACGTAGCTACTGATGGCAGTCTTTTGTTTGTGGTAGGTCCTGATCATAGTACAGTAGACATTATTAATCCAAGTTCTGGCGCCACTTTAGATACTTTAGGCTCTTTGCAGACGCCTACCGGCGTTGCAGCTAATGCCACTCATATCGCAGTAGCAGATCAATCCTTAGGGCTTGTGATTATTGAGAGATAGATTTTATAGCTC
>CAZXMY010000271.1:0-3699 GCA_964641325.1 uncultured Flavobacteriaceae bacterium
GATTTAACGCACAAATCCACAACTATTATCGTAAGTCATAGAATCTCATCTGCAAAAAATGCAGATAAAATAATTATTCTAGACGAAGGTAAGATCGTACAGCAAGGCAGTCATAACGAGCTAATTACACAAGATGGATATTATAAAGAGCTGTATGAAGAGCAACTGGATGAAAAAGAAATGTAAAAAAATATTGGGTGAAGCTATTTTTTTTACCATTTTTGATACATCAATTAATCAAATTTTAAAGAGAGACGGCATATGAGTGATTATGGATCGCACGATAATGAAGAAATTTTTTCGAAAGTATTAAGAGCAGGAAGACGCACTTACTTTTTTGATGTAAGATCGACCAAAGCAGAAGATTATTATCTGACTATTACAGAGAGTAAAAAATTTACAAATGACGATGGGTCATTTCATTTTAAGAAGCATAAAATTTACTTATACAAAGAGGATTTTAATGGCTTTACAGACATTCTCAATGAGATGACAAAATACATCTTAGACGAAAAAGGAGAAGAAGTAATAAGTGATCGTCACCAGAAAGATTATACGAAGCCTGCCTTTGCAAGCGAAGATAATGATGGTGTACCGCAAGAAAAATCACCTACTACAGATAGCTTTACAGATGTAAGTTTTGATGATATTTAAATAGTACAAATTCTATTTATAAAAAAACCACTCAGTCGAGTGGTTTTTTTTATAATCTTTATTGATCTTATCCTTACCGTTGTGTATAATAGTTGTAATCAGAAATTACTCTATCTACAAAATCAATAGGCTTTTCTTCTGGTTTTATGCTCATCATCTCTTGCATTTTTGTAGCTAGTTTAACAATCACATTATGGTTTGCTTCTCGCCTAGCATCTTTATACACCGTCTTAATACGCTGCATATCTTTATCTGTAAATACCGTTACTTGTGGATAAACAGGAATATAGTCATCTTCTATTTCTACCAATAAGGTGTCACTCAGCCTTGCTTTTTTCTTTTCGCTTATGATGGTTGTTCCCGCTGCCATATCTCCTAGACGCTGTCCTTTCTCGTTAAGTAATATGGTAACCACAGCTATAGAACCACTCATTAGGCTAATATCTACAATACGCATAATCCAGCGTACAAAGAAACTTCCAAAACCGGGTTTTGAACCATCTAACTTAACAACTCTAAGTTGCATAGCAGACTTTCCTAGAGAGCGCCCATTCCAAAAAGTCTCAAATAACAGATGATATAAAAACACTGGCAAACCCAAAATCATCATAAATGAAATAATCTCCCAGTCATCTCTGGTATCGATGTCAAAAGAAGCTATTAAAAATATAGCAACCACCCAATACGCTATAATAACAAGTAGATCTATCAAAAAGGCCAGAAGACGTTCACCTATTCCCGCTACGTTTTGATAAATACTCACATTTTGAGCTGTTTCTATTTGAAAATTATCCATCTTTTGTCTTTCTTTACTTTTCTAATTAAGGGTATATGAGAGAGGCTGCTTTTGTGAAGCAAAATAAGGATAAATGGTTGAGATTTGAAAGTCTACTTCATAATAGACAGAAAATTTCTCCAGATGAACTTTCTAATCTCTATATGGAAGTTACAGATGACCTGAGTTATGCACAAACTTTTTATCCAGAAAGCAAAACGCTAATCTATCTGAACCACCTCTCTTCGCAGTCGCATCAGCTCATTTATAAAACTAAAAGAGAGTCTAGTAAACGCTTTATCTCCTTCTTCACAGAAGAGTTTCCATTGATAATGTTTCAATACCAGCGACAGTTATTAATTGCTTTTCTTACGTTTTTACTTTTTTCTATAGTGGGTGCCTATAGTGCAGCAAATGATGGCACTTTTGTGCGTTCTATCCTTGGAGATGGCTATGTTAATATGACCCTAGAGAACATTGAGAATGATGATCCTATGGCAGTATATAAGGATGCTAAGGAAATGGGGATGTTCTTAGGAATTACAATAAATAATATTAAAGTGGCACTTTATGCCTTTGTTTTTGGTATAATCCTTAGTATAGGTTCTCTAGTAATTATCATGAATAATGCGGTGATGTTAGGGAGTTTTCAATACTTCTTTTACGATCAAGGTCTGTTATGGGAATCCGTACGTACTATTTGGATACATGGTACCATAGAGATTTCTGTAATCATTATTGCAGGATGCGCAGGTATGGTCGTAGGTAATAGCATCTTATTCCCTAAAACCTATACCCGCTTAGAATCCTTTAAAAGGGGTATGAAAAATGGTCTTAAAATAGTAGTAAGTACGATTCCTTTTTTTATTCTTGCAGGGTTTTTGGAAGGATTTGTCACTAGGCATACAGAAATGCCAGATTGGCTCGCCATATTTATTATCGGCGGATCGCTGGTACTTATATTATTTTACTACGTCTATTATCCTAGAAAGGTATATCGCAGACATCAAAAAGAATTACAACTAACGCCTCAACTTTCATAAATTCATGCATCATCAATACATCAATTTTAAGCGCAAGCGCGAACTCGGAGAAATCATTACAGATACTTTTAAGTTCCTAAGACGCAATTTTAAACCTATTTTTAGAAATCTATTTAAAATTGCTGGGATTCCGCTTGTGCTATTTATTGCCGCAACCGCATATAATGCGCAATCTACCTTTGGAAATAATGCTTTGTTTGACCTTTCGAACCCTTATGGTGCCTTTGACAGTCTTTCATCCATAGTAAGTACGCTCATCCTTTATTTATTCCTGTTTATTTTTCTCACCTTCCTACAAGCCACTATACTCAGTATTATTAAGTCCTATATAGCTAATGAAGGTGTTATTATGGATGAAGAGGTAAGTAATACAGTAAAAGCCAAGATAGGAGAAATGTTTTTAGCTGGATTAGGAAAGTCAATCCTTGCATTTATAGGTTTTATGCTGTGTATAATTCCTGGTATATATATTGTCATTCCGTTTTCCTTAATCTTCCCCCTTATCGTTTTTGAAAATAAAAAGGTAGGAGAAGTATTCTCATTTTGTTTTGATCTTGTAAAAGATAACTGGTGGATTACTTTTGCTTCTGTAGTTGTCTTAGGATTTTTATGGTATATCATTAGTTTCATTTTTGCCTTACCTTCTCTAATTTATATTTGGATAAAAATGTTTACCTCAATACAAGAAGGCTCACTGTCGGATCCTTCCTCAATGTTTGATATCGGCACGATTATTTTTACCGTTATAGCTTCTGTTCTTCAATACATATCCTATATTTTTATGCCCATAGGAGGAGCATTTATTTACTACAACCTTAACGAACAAAAAAATCAAACAGGTACTTTAGAACAAATAGACCGATTAGGAGAATAAAGTAAACTATGTCTAAAGCTATCCTTCTTTATTTTCTATTGAGTCTATCTCTTGTGTGCGTTGCTCAGGATACAATTCCTGATATGCAGAAGAATCTTATTTATGATACTGAGCGTCTTGAAGGCACACACATAGATAAGGAAGCGATTGACAATTTTAAAAATGACCCGGATTACAATTACCTAGAGATAGAACCCGAAGAAACTTGGTTAACTCGCTTGAGGCGTAAATTAAGTGAGATTTGGAATTCCTTCATACGTTCGCTTACGGGCGGTGCAGAAGCTACTGGGGTATTGGCCTCATTACTCGCCTTACTTCCTTATGTGATGATTGGCGCTTTACTAGGTGTACTT
>CAZXMY010000272.1:0-3663 GCA_964641325.1 uncultured Flavobacteriaceae bacterium
ATCTACCATATCCTTATGGATTTAATATTTTTTTGAGTTTCCCCTTTACACGATTCATTTTAACGCGTGCATTTACTTCAGAAATACCCAATGTATCGGAAATTTCACGATAGTTTTTATCCTCTAAATACAGAAATACGAGTGCTTTATCGATATCATTAAGGTCTTTAACCGCAGCATACATAAGCTTAAGCTGTTGTTCTACTGTATCATCATACTCCTCAGAAGAAATTCTAAACATTACATTATCAAAATCTTGAGTCTTTACCTGACGTTTAGACTTACGATACAATGTAATAGCGGTATTTAAGGCAACACGATACATCCAGGTACTAAACTTTGCATCTCCTCTAAACTTAGGGAACGCACGCCATAGCTGTATCGTTATTTCCTGAAACAGATCATTATGCTGGTCTTGGTTATTGGTATATAACCTACAGATCTTATGCACAATGTTCTGGTTTTCTTCCAGAAGCATCACAAATTTATCTTGATTGGCTTTGTTCAAATGGTTGATTGTTAATTACACTATTAGTAGTGCGAAGGATAGAATTGTTACAATTAATATTGAGATACTATAAACTAGAGTAATGGACAAAACGTATTATCGCTGGAAATGGCATTAACAGTTTTTGTATTTATCGTGGAGGCCTTTCCCTTCTAGAATCATAGGAATACATTTTTCTAATCTGCGCAATTGAGTAGCTTCTTGCTTTGCACTTCCTATATGGTCTGCGTATTCCCGTTGTTTGCCTGGTGTTAATTTTTCAAAGTGTTTTTGGAGAATAGTGTTTTTAGTAAGAGCGGTCTGTAAAATGGCAGGAATGATTATCTCACTCGTATTGCGTTGGACTTTTACGACCTTTCCTTCTTTAGCATTTTGTATGGCCTCTAGAATATAGGCGTGTACTATTTTTTCATCTAGCTCACTTTCTGCGGTATAATACAGTGACCGCATCGCTTTCGTTTTGCCCTCTTGCGCATTGCGTAGCAGTTTTTTTTCGTCTTTAAGAAATACGCCTTGAAAAAACCACAACCCAAAATGAGTCTTATGCGAAGCTACGCCTACCACATTTTTACCCTTATAGGTATAGGTTGGAAAATTCCATTTCCAATCTTCTTCAAGTTCTGTACTTGCTATAAGTTTTCGTAGTCTGTTAATGCCAGATTTCCAAGGCGAGTCTGCTTCAAAATAAGATTCTAGCTTTTCAAGTTTCTCCATCTCCTAAAAGTACAAATTCTCGAGATATTTGAGATATAAGACAACATAATGACAATTCAATCACGAGAAATGACGGTTGGGTGTGTTATGCTTTCGCGAAAGCGTAATCCCCACCATATTTGCCTCATCAATCAATCAAAATCAATCGAATGAGACAGTTATTTTTCCTCTTAATTTTTCTTTTAACGAGCTCTTGGCTCACAGCACAGATAACTGTTAATGGTACAGTTACAGACGGACAAGGCCTTCCCATTTTAGGTGCCAACGTATTTTTGGACGGTACCTATGACGGCGCATCTACGGACATTAATGGTGTGTTTAGTTTTACCACTTCTGAAACCGAGGCTCAATTACTTAAAGTTACCTATTTAGGATTTGAGCCGTATACTTTTTATGCAGAAGTAGGACAAATGAAAAATCTTGTGATAGCGCTGCGAGAAGATGTAAATTCTTTGGATACGGTAATACTTTCTGCAGGAACTTTTGAGGCGAGCGATAATAGCAAAGTCTCCGTGTTAAAACCATTAGATGTGGTGACGACGGCAAGCGCCTTGGGCGATTTTGTAGGTGCTTTACAAACCTTACCCGGTACAACCACAGTGGCAGAAGACGGCCGACTCTTTGTGCGTGGTGGTGATGCGGGAGAAACACAAATTTTTATAGATGGCATACGCGTGTTTACGCCCTATACCGTTACAACTAATAATATTCCTGCGAGAGGTCGATACAGTCCGTTTTTATTTGATGGGATTACCTTTTCAACGGGTGGATATTCGGCAGAGTATGGTGAGGCATTATCCAGTGTTTTGCTGCTCAATACGGTAGACGAACCCGACCAAAACAAAACAGATATAGGCATTATGAGTGTAGGCGGTTCTTTGGGACATACGCGCAAATGGGAAAAGAGCTCCTTGAGTTTAAGTACATCCTACATTAACCTTGCACCCTATATTGCCGCTTTTCCAGACCGCAATGACTGGCAAAAACCTTTTGAAAATGGGGCAGGAGAAGCTGTATACAGATATAGATTTAACAACGGACTTTTTAAGCTATATACAGCAGCAGATACCAGTAATTTTGAGCTAACCCAAGAAGATATCAATATCCCTGAAGGCGTGGATTTATCTTTAAAAAACAGAAACCTCTATGTGAACAGCAGTTATACCGGTATACTTACCGATACGTGGAGTATTAATACGGGTGGAAGTTTTACGCTTGCGCGAAACGAAATAGCACTCACAGATACAGACATAAATAACAGAGAGCAGTCTGCACACGCAAAAGTGAAACTAAAAAAACGCTTTTCTAGTCGGTTTAAACTCGCTTTGGGAGCTGAACATTTTCTGACAGATTTTGATGAAGATTTTGCAGGAAATTTCAGTGGACAATCCATCTCAGAATCCTACGGATTTAAGAGTAATATCTCTGCGGCCTTTGCCGAAAGTGATATTATTTTTTCTAAAAAATTAGCTTTAAAAGTAGGCCTTCGCGGGAATTATACTGATGTTCTGGAACAGTTTACGCTTTCGCCGCGAGCGAGTTTTGCCTATAAAACAGGAAAGAAAAGTCAACTTTCTATTGCTTATGGCGACTTTTACCAAAATCCAGGAAACGATTTTTTAAAGTTCTCACGAGATTTTGAAGCCCAAAAAACACAGCATTATATAGCCAACTATCAATACAGTGACAACGGTCGAATTTTTAGAGCAGAAGTCTTTAGAAAAGACTATAACAGTCTCGTTACTTTTGACACAGAGATTGCTAGTTTTGATAGTAACTATGGGAACGCTGGCTCTGGATTTGCCCAAGGCATAGATGTTTTCTGGAGAGATAATACTTCTATAAAAAATATGGATTATTGGGTAAGCTATTCTTTATTAGATAGCGAACGTCAATACCTTAATTATCCTGAGCAGGCCAGAGCCCCTTTTGCAAATACACATAATATATCTGTCGTAGGGAAGTACTTTGTAGAAGATTGGAAATCGCAGATTGGATTGAGTTATCAATATGCTTCTGGTAGGTCTTTTACTAATCCTAACCGTATAGGTTTTTTACAAGACCAGACGAAGGCTTTTAATAGTCTGAGTCTCAATTGGGCCTATTTGCTATCACCACAAAAAATACTGTATGCATCCGTAAATAATGTACTTGGTTTTAATAATATAAACGGCTACCAATACAGTAATACTCCAGATAGTAATGGCACTTTTGATAGAAGAGCTCTAACACCAGCCGCAGACCAGTTTTTCTTTGTGGGCTTCTTTTGGACTATTAGTGATGATAAGAATAGCAATCAATTGGATAGTTTGTAAGTTCTAAAAAATACACAAATACTCTCTTGATTAGCCGAAAAAAATAATGGATTAAACTGAGGTTGCAATATTGGAATTAGGAATCTGTTTTTTCTTTTTCCAACCGCTTTAGGATATACTCAAAAC
>CAZXMY010000273.1:0-3643 GCA_964641325.1 uncultured Flavobacteriaceae bacterium
CCCCCTGCGTGACAGGCAGATATTCTAACCAACTGAACTACCAGACCGTTGCACTGTTGCGGCTGCAAATATACACGCTCTTTTTATTTGTACAAACAAAAAAATTAAAAAATCATACAAATTTCTGACGTTCTACAAGAAATGCCGTGAGAATAGGACTAAAGCCTTTTTCTATAACCGCGGGAATATATTTTATACGGTACTGAGCACAACGTAATTGCAAATTCGAAAAGTAGGTTTCTATAGACGCAGTGTAAATATCTCTAATCTGATCTGCGTATAAATTAATGTGGTCGCCCGTCTCTACATCTGTAAATCTTTTGGGCGTATTCGTAAAATCAAAATTGTATTCTTTCTCCTCACTATAGGTGTGAAATAAGATCACCTCGTGTTTGTTATAAGTAAGGTGCTGCAAGGCCTCAAACAACTCTTCCTGTTCCACATCACTCTGGAACATATCAGAAAATAAAAAGACCAGTGAGCGGCGTTTTAATTTCTCAGCAATGAGATGTAAATGCGCATAAGTGGCGGTTTTTTTTTGAGCTTTCGCGAAAGCGGGATCCAAAACACCGCCTAATTCCTCTAGCAGCATATGATGATGTCTATCACTCCCTTTCTCGCCAGAATAAAACTCGTAATCTTCACCATAAATACTCATCCCAACAGCATCGCGCTGTTTTTTCATAAGATTCATAATGGCCGCACTGGCAAGGGTCGAAAAACTTATCTTATTAAGGTTCTCAAGGGTATAGCTGTCCAGCGCTGGATAATGCATCGAGCTACTATTATCAATAATAAGATGGCATCTTAGGTTGGTTTCTTCCTCGTAACGTTTGGTATACAAACGATCTGTTTTCGCGTATAATTTCCAATCTATATGCTTGGTACTCTCCCCAGGATTATAAATTTTATGCTCTGCAAACTCTGCACTAAAACCGTGAAATGGACTTTTATGCATCCCAGAAATAAACCCTTCTACCACCTGTCGTGCAAGTAGTTCAAGATTACCGAAACCTGCGGTTTTATTTAATTCGGATTGTATATTCATAGTTGCGACTTTCTGGTCTAATGTCGTCCAGCCTAAAGTGTATTGTTATTATGCTAAAAACCGCTCGACTGCGTTCGAGGAGGAAATACAATAGCAGTCGTTACCCCTCAAAAACCCCATCTACGATACCGTAGGCTACAGATTCTTCTGCGCCCATCCAGTGATCTCGCTGGAAGTCTTTCATTATTTTATCAAAAGTCTGTCCGCAATTATCGGCTAATATCTGCGCACTTAATTCTTTCGTTTTTACGATTTCTTGTGCTGTAATTTCTATATCAGATGCTTGCCCACGAGCTCCTCCAGAAGGCTGGTGAATCATCACTCTGGCGTGCGGTTGTATAAAACGACGCCCTTTTTCACCTACAGAGAGTAATAAAGACCCCATACTTGCAGCAAGTCCAGTACAAATAGTAGACACAGGACTTTTAATCATTTTAATAGTATCATACATAGAGAATCCAGAAGTCACATAACCTCCAGGGCTATTGATAAAAAGCTGTATCTCTTCATGGCTTTGCGCATCGAGATATAATAAACGATCTACAACGTGCTTGGCAGTTTTATCCTCTACCATTCCCCAAAGGAATATTTTTCTATCAGCAAGCAATTGATTGTCAATCGCGTCTTGTACTTTTTTCATATTAAATATATATCCGCGAAGGCGGATATCTCATCCACACATTCGCAGTGGTTATTTATTGTATTTAGTCTTCCGTCTTCACGGAAGATGTTTGAATCGCGAAGGCGTCCCGAATTTTCGGGATCATCCCAACATCGCAATTGTTATTGTATTTCTTGTCACGCTTTAACGCTTCGCTCTTCCGATGGTCGTGAATCTCACTAGTTCGATTTCGCGAAAGCAAAAAATGCACACATTCTAAGTAGCTAAAAATACAAAAAGGCTTGGCACTACACCAAACCTTTTTCCTTTTCTTAAGACTTTCTTTTTAGTTTAAAAGACCGTCTATTGCTTCTGTATATACATTTTTTGGAGCAACACCTACTTGACGTCCTACGACTTCACCGTTTTTAAACATTAAAACAGTAGGGATATTGCGTACTCCGTATTTTGCTGCAAACTCTTGATTTGCATCTACGTCTACTTTTCCTACGATTGCTTTTCCTTCATACTCACCTGCAATCTCTTCTATAACGGGTCCAACCATACGACAAGGTCCACACCAAGCAGCCCAAAAGTCTACTAATACAGGTTTGTCGCTATTTAATACTGCTTCTTCAAATGTTGCATCTGTAATTTCTAATGCCATAATATGTTTGTTTAATTTGTAATTCTTTGTTTAATACACAAACTTAGTCAATAATTTTTCCAAAGCTTACAGTCGCAGTATCAACTTTGATTATGAGGCTATTAGTAAAGGTTATCTCCTACTACCTAATACTTGCATAGCAAAGTATAATAGGGTCGCTAGTGATCCTAAAGCTGCTACAAGATAGGTTCTGGCAGCCCATTTTAAGGCATCTTCAGATCCAGCATATTCTTCTGCAGTTACCATATTCTTGTCTTTTAACCATGCAAGGGCACGGTTACTCGCATCATATTCTACGGGAAGTGTAACAAAACTAAATAAGGTACCCATAGCATAAAGTCCTAAGCCTATTAAAGCAACGGTTCCTCCTATTTTTGTGGCAGCCATTAATGCAACACCGCCCATAATTACCCACATACTGGCTTTAGAAGCTATATTTACAACAGGAACTAGCTTAGATCGCATTTGTAACCAGCTGTAGGCTGTGGCATGTTGTATGGCATGTCCCACCTCGTGAGCAGATACCGCAGCAGCAGCAGCATTGCGCTCATTGTAAACTACTTCACTAAGATTAACTGTTTTATCTCTGGGATTGTAGTGATCTGTAAGTTGGCCACGCACAGATATTACCTTTACATCTGTAATGCCGTGATCTGCAAGCATTTTTTCGGCAATTTCTGCACCAGATAATCCGTTTCGTAAAGTCAGATTACTGTAGTGCTTAAATTTGCTTTTAAGCTTAGAACTTACAAGTCCGCTTATCAAGGCGATAGCTCCTACAATAATGTAGTATCCTATATTGCCGCCTCCTATAAATAATAAAATCATTTTCTTTTGTTTTGTGTTCGTATTCTAAAATTACGAACTTATTTATAAAAATCAGGACAAAACCCGATAATGTCTCAAAGCTAAGGTTAAGACACAAAAAAACCTCGACTAACGCCAAGGTTTTTACATTCTATTTCTCAAAAATCTTAACAGTGCTCCTCAAAAGCATCTATTAAATTTTCTGCAATCATCTCTGCAGGACGACCTTCTATATGATGGCGTTCTAGCATGTGTACTAACTCTCCGTCCTTAAATAAGGCCATAGATGGACTAGAGGGAGGAAAGGGTATCATAAAACTACGAGCAAGATCGGTTGCTTCGCCATCTACTCCGGCAAATACCGTAAATAGATTATCAGGTTTCTTTCCGTTAATTGTTGCGTGCACTGCTGCAGGACGCGCATTACGTGCGGCACAGCCACAAACAGAATTTACAACCATAAGAGTTGTTCCTTCTTTTTTCATTGCTGCGTGTACGTCGTCTGTTGTATGTAATTCTG
>CAZXMY010000274.1:0-3643 GCA_964641325.1 uncultured Flavobacteriaceae bacterium
ATAGAGAACATGGTCCAAGTAGCACACTCAATGCTTCTTCCAGGGATTTGAGTTTATGGATGATTTCCTTTTTAGCCATACTTAATAATCCCGAAAAAACAACTTATCATCAAATGATAAAGTCTTCTTTCGATGCAAATCCTAGTATTGGACTTGGTTTTCAGTTATTTGACATTGACTCTCAAAAAGCTATTGGTCATTATGGAGGAGACAAAGGATTTAGAAGTTTTCTTACGCTTATTCCCCAACAAAACGTAGGTATTGTTCTTCTTGCAAATTGTGACTATAATGAAGATTTTAGACAAGAGATTGTTTATGAAATAGCATCATTAATTATGAATTAAAAAAAATTCCCATCTTTGCACTAATGAAAAATCAAAGATTACATATATGCCTGACTTGGTCTTTTGACCCAAGTAAGTATCGTGCAGAAGGGATTCCTTCGGTACGAATCAGGGCGAATTGTGATCTTTTTGAAATGTAAAACAACCATTTTTAAATAGAATTACAAGCGCTCTTTAACCCAGAGCGCTTTTTTTATATCTTTTTTTAAAATTTTTATTGAATAGCAATTAAGACATACACGAATTGACATTGGAGTGTAAAAAACAGCCGTTCAAGGCATTACAAAAACTTCCAACTATCTGCCAAAAGCAGACAGGAAATCTATTGCCTTATTTTAAACATAACTATCTGATTATCAATAAAATAATTTTTAAAAATACTTGTGAGATTAAAAAACTCCTCACATCTTTGCACCGCAATTCTAAAGAAAGGAATTGTAATTATTAATTAAAACAAGAAGCTATGAGTGTACTCATATTAAAACGTCAGACTAAAGAGTATCCAGGGATATTCGCTGAGCCGCTTCGTGATTATAAATAGACATACAGACTTATGACTATATACAATCCGAAGCATCCTAACTGTTTCGGATTTTTTTGTGTCCTTATGTGACCTTAAGTTCTGTCACAGTTAGTTAAAAAGAAGCCTATTAAAGGCGCATAACAATTAACACAAACTGTGATGGACACAAATACACACAATCCATACCTGTTTAAAGCACTAGACGCATATCCATATGAGCTAGATACGGCTGTAGAGGCATTAAATTATGCCCTGTCCTACGATCCAGAGAATACAGAAGCTCTATATCTAATGGCAGACCTCTACGGGTATCAACTAGGAGATTATGAAACGGCAAAGTCCTATTATGAAAAGGTCTTATCAATTAATCTAAACATACCTAAGGTATACCCTGATTATTTGTACATCCTGATTAGAAATGAAGATTTTGCAGAGGCTCAAAAGCTCTTAGCATTTGCCTTAAAGGTTAAAGCGACAGATAAACCCCTGTTGCGATTGCTACAAGGCCAACTTATGGAAAAACAAGGCACTATAAAACCTGCCTTACAAGCCTATAAGGAAGCTAAGAAAAAAGGGCAGAACACCCAGTTCATAAACTTTGCAAAAAGTGAAATAGACAGAGTAAAGGAAAAACTTCCCAAACGGAAGAAAAGCAAGAAGAAGTCTAAAAAGAAAACTTCTAAAAGCAAAAAAAAGAGCCGCTCTAAATAAATAATGAGCGGTTCCAATGGAGTAAACGCTAACGCTGGAGAGTTAGAGCGGTCTGTAACACCGTTGTCGCAAGACTGAGTAGGTTCGAATCCTATTTTGCTCACGAGACATCCCTGGTGTAATGGCTAGCACGGCGGGTATATCCTGCAAGTCTGAGGTTCTCCCGCAGTTTCGAGACTAGAAGATGTTTACAATACTAGTTTGAGTCTTGTTGGGTGTTTCTGTATAGCACTATTGTATACGGCGTTGCAAGTTTTGTATGATGTCCGTATATCCAACTTGAGGTAGAGGTTTTTTGATTTACCATAAAATCAAAGCAATTGTTTAAGCAGGTTCGACTCCTGCACTTGTCTTAAAAACAAGTTGGCTGAATGGTTAAGCACCTAATTTTGGTTTAGGCAAACAATGTAGTTGTCGTCGGTTCGAATCCGATCATCAAATCAAGATTGATGTAGCTCAGTACGGTTAGAGCACTACTCTAGAAGTCAGGGACGATCTTCTCTAAAAACGTTCCACCACCAAGCTGATCATCTTATAAAACTGATTACAAAAGAAGGAAACAAGACACGGTTTGTCTTTTAATCCTAAACGATTAATGACACGTCTTGATGACACTTTGAATTATTGATTTTAGAAAAGATAAAGCAGTAGCTTTTTAGAAATCTATCTTTTGGCAAGAACTACGTATGATCGTTTTTCTTCTCATCTGTATAGACTCTTAAACCTGATGCGGCATCTTTTATAAAACAGATTTTTCCGTGTCTTTGGGATGACAAACTGGTCTTGTTTTTATGAAAAGTTTCTTTTCGCGAAAGCGGAATACACATAAAATAATACGCAAAGCACTTTTACCGGTAGTGCAATGCGTATTGGGTCTAAAGACCACAAATTGAAGTTTAATTTTAACGTGAGTCACTTGTTAAGCAGGTGCGCAAAAACAATGAAAAGAGTACGTATAAGAACCGGTACAGCCGGTTTGATCTTCAAGAATGGAGATTACAAGAGAGTAGTAACAAAAGGAACGCATTGGTTAAAGTGGGGTGAAAAAATTGCCGTATATGACCTTGCCTTATCCTTCTCAACTAACATTGCACAATTAGAAATGCTATTGAGCGATGAGAAGCTAGCTGCGATGTGGCATGTAGTTGAAGTACTGGATAGCGAGATCGTTCTTTTGTTTAAAAACAACAGATATAGTCAAGTACTTACAACTGGACGTTATGTGTTCTGGAAAGGAATTGTAGATTATAGTTTTACAAAAGTGGATTTGAGCAAAATTTACATTACCGAGAAGATTGATACTAGTCTTTTCTCTAAGTTGGAAATTTCAAAATACATCAGAGTATTTGAAGTAGCGGCTTACGAAAAAGCAATCTTACTTGTAAATGATGAGTTCGTAAAAACCTTGACGGGTGGTACGTATCGATTTTGGCGAAATGATACTACAATCAAAATAGCCAAAGTCGATCTACGTCAATTGCAGCTTGAAATCGCAGGTCAAGAGCTCTTGACTAAGGATAAAGCCGCTGTGCGTATGACACTATTTGCTCAATACAAGGTTACAAACATAGAACGAGCTTTGCTTGACAACAAAGAGTATGAAAAGCAATTGTATGTAGCATTGCAACTTGCGTTGCGTGCCTATGTTGGGACATACACCTTAGATGAATTACTAGAAAACAAAGAGACACTTGCAAAAGCAGTTTTTGAAGATAGTAAGGAACTGGCAACTGCGCTAGGTGTAAACCTGATCCATGTAGGTGTGCGTGATATTATCTTAACTGGAGAAATGAAGGAGATTATGAATAAGGTCTTGATCGCACAAAAGAATGCACAAGCAAATGTTATCACACGTAGAGAGGAAACTGCGAGTACTCGTAGCTTGCTCAACACGGCCAAACTTATGGAAGACAACGAGATGCTTTACAAACTCAAAGAAATGGAGTATGTAGAGAAAATCGCAGATAAAATTGGTGAGATCACTGTTACCGGTAATGGTGGTGTTGTGAGTCAACTTAAGGAAATATTTACCGCTGGTAAATAGCCTATACTATGAACGTCAGTA
>CAZXMY010000275.1:0-3624 GCA_964641325.1 uncultured Flavobacteriaceae bacterium
CTATACTGGTGGTGTTGCACGAGTTTGGTCACTTTTTACCTGCCAGATGGTTTGGTATTAAAGTAGAGAAGTTCTTTTTATTTTTTGATGTAAAGTTCGCCTTGTTTAAGAAGAAAATAGGAGAAACGGTATATGGTGTAGGTTGGTTGCCGTTAGGAGGTTATGTGAAGATAGCTGGAATGATAGACGAGAGTATGGATAAAGAGCAAATGGCTAAGCCAGCTCAGTCGTGGGAGTTTCGTTCTAAGCCTACTTGGCAACGTCTTATTGTAATGATAGGTGGTGTGACGGTTAATGTTTTGCTAGCGTGGTTTATTTATGCGGCAATGCTCGTGTATTATGGCGATGAGTATGTGCCTGCAGATCGTTTAAAATATGGTATTGCTGTTGGAGAAATAGGCGAGCAGCTTGGATTGCAAAATGGCGATCAGATTCTAAAGATAGATGATAAACGTGTTACTCGTTTTGATGATGTGCAGATAGATGTTTTATTGGGAGATACAGTAACCGTATTACGAGATGGGCAAGAGCTAAGTTTTGCACTTCCTGATGAGGCTAAGAAGGCTATATTAGATAGTGAAGAGCGTTTTATATCACCGCGATATAGCAATACGGTAGGTGTAATTGAGGATGAGTCTATTGCTAGTATTAATGGGGTGCAACTCAATGATAAGATTATTGCTATTAATGGCAATCCAATAGCCCATTGGGTGGAGTTTCAAAATACGCTCAAGAATGCCAAAGGGCAACAAATGACATTGACTCTGGATAGAGGAGGTAATAGCGTTACAAAAAACATAACGGTTCCGGTAGACGAACCATTAGGGGTTTATCCTTCTCAAGAAGAACTTGTGGTTAAAGATGAGTATGGTGTAGTAGCGGCTATACCCTTAGCTTTTACCAAGACCTTTGATGTGCTGTCTAAGCAAGTAAGACAATTCAAACTTATTTTTAACAACAAAGTACAAGGTTATAAAAAAGTAAAAGGACCTATTGGTATTGTAGAGTTGATGTCTCCTACTTGGGACTGGTACGCCTTCTGGGGTTTTACGGCAATGTTTTCGGTATGGTTAGCTTTTGTAAATATCTTGCCTATTCCGGCATTGGATGGTGGTCACGTGATGTTCCTATTGTATGAGATGATTACGGGTAAGGCTCCTAGTGAGAAAACATTAGAACGCGGTCAGATTGTTGGCTTTGTTATTGTTATGGGACTTATGGTGGTGGTCTTTGGTAATGATATCTGGAATGTGATTAAACGATTTTTATAGCAGCGTCTTCCCTTTGAATGAGGATGTTACGTTTACATCAGAAATTAGTTAAGATTTTTGCATATCTTTCTTCTAGATATGAGGAGCAAAAAAAAGTTGTTATAACAGCTAATTCGAGTTTACTATAATGAAATTACACAAGAGTAATCTACTGGTTTTTCTGTTGATAGGAAGTGTACTTGTGGCTCAAAATCAAATAAATACAACTACCCAAACTTCCAGCAAATATACACTAGAAGAAATAGGCTTGATAAATACAGAGCATAAAGACCATGCGCCTATGTTGTATGGTGATAAGCTCATATTCGCCTCGTCGGGTCATTCAAAAGATGACAAAACTTCTTCAAATTTGTATCAATCCAGTCTTGAGAAGAATTTAGGGTATTATATTAGTGCTAGTCCTTTTGCAGACAAGCTTAAGTCCAAAGATTCAGAGAGTACTACTACCTTCTCTACAGACGGCAATACGGTATATTTTACGAGACGTCATTCAGGTATTTCATCTATTTTTAAGGCGACTAAGAAAAACGGAAAATGGAGTAGGCCTAAAGAACTTTCTATCACCAACAAAAAATACTCCATAGAACATCCTGCCCTGAATGCAGACAATACAAGACTCTATTTTGCATCCGATATGCCTGGAACGATAGGCTTATCAGATATCTGGTACGTAGAGATTAGTGAGAAGGGTACGTATAGTACGCCTATAAATATGGGCAAAGAGGTTAATACGGCAGGAGTTGAGACTTATCCTTTTGTGAGTTCGACAGGAGACTTATACTTTGCGTCGGATACGCACCCTGGACTTGGAGGCTTAGATGTTTTTGTAATTGCCCTGGGAAATAACAACAATGCTACAACAGATAGTAGTAATCTAGGAGCACCCATTAATAGCTCTTTTGATGATTTTTCGTTTGTAATTAATGAGGATACCCATATAGGTTTTTTTGCTTCTAACAGAAATAAAGGGCGTGGAGAAGAGGATATATATAAATTTAGTAAAAGTGATATATGCTGGATAGCAACTCACGGAGTTATTCTAGAAAGGAATTCAAGCAAATCTATTGCTGGAGCGCAAGTACAGCTTTTAGATGATAGTAATACCCTTCTGGAAACGGTGGTGTCTGACGGCTCAGGAAACTACAATTTTACACAAACACAGTGCGATAGCTCCTATAAGATTAGGGTTACTCAGTCGGACTACAGAAATACTACAATTACGCTCACCACAAAGGATGCGAGCGACAATTTTGGGACCTCTATATATTTAGAACCTAACCAAAAGGACGTGCAATTAGGCGATGATCTTGCTCAGGTGTTGGCGCTTAATGCGATCTCCTTTGGGGTAGATAGGTTTAATATACAACCGGAAGCCGCGGTTGAGTTGGACAAGGTGATTGCTTTTATGAATGCTAATCCATCTATAAAAATAGACGTCAGGTCACACACAGATAGTCGATCTCGAGATTCCTATAACCAGCAATTATCTAATAAAAGGAATTCCTCTACCATTGCCTATTTAATTGAAAAGGGAATTAATAGAAGAAGAATTACTGGAAAGGGATACGGTGAGAGCCAACCACTTAATAGATGTTCTAATGGAGTAAAATGCTCAGAAGAAGAGCATCAACGCAATAGACGTTCTGAGTTTATTGTGGTAAAAAAGTAGTGCATCTACGTGTGGTTGAGGTGTTGCGCTTGCGCGAAAGCGAAGCTCGCAAACCTCCATCTTACGCCTACCTACGAAAACTGAAATAGCGCTCCGGCGTGCGCAAATACTTTAAAGAAAAAGAGACCTAAGAAGCCCAGGCAAACTACAAATTTCATAAAGGAACTCGCCAAAAAGCCTAGCACAGAACCCGTTGCTGCTTTTACTGCTTTTTTAGAATCTGTGTTATTGAAAGCTATTTCACCTATAAAAGCACCTAAAAAAGGGCCAATTAAAATCCCAAAAGGGATAGGCGCAATTATACCCACAATAAGACCAATAGTAGTGCCTATAGCACCTGCTTTACTTCCGCCAAAATGCTTAGTGCCTTGTGCTGGAATAATATAGTCCAGTACAAACATCACAATAGCTAAAACTCCCGTTATCACTAAAAAAGTAATCGAAACCGGTACGGAATTTGTAAAAAATAAGGAAAGCAATCCTAGCCAAGCTACTGGCGGACCTGGCAAAATAGGAAGAAAACTCCCAATCATTCCTACAATAATAAGAATGAGCCCGAGTAGGGCAAGTAATATGTCAATCATACTTAGTGTGTATTCTTCTTATAAGACGCTATAAAAATACAATTGTTACAATTTTACAACTAAATAATTAGTTTAAACTAATTATTTAGTTATATTTGAA
>CAZXMY010000276.1:0-3624 GCA_964641325.1 uncultured Flavobacteriaceae bacterium
GTGTAGGGAACACCATAGATAGAGGTACCGCTGCTATCGTGTTAAATACAGAATATAGACACACGCTTTATGAAAAAGGTTGGTTTGTTATACAGAGTAATACTTTTATAGATGCAGGGACTTGGCAAAATCCTGGGGAAGAATTGTCTCAGTTGTTTGATGGTAGCTCTACACGACTGTATCCAGGTTTAGGTATTCGGTTTATTCACAAGCGTATTTTTAATGCCGTTTTTAGACTTGATTATGGTTTTGGGATAGGAGATGAGGCAACAAACGGATTAGTTTTCGGAATAGGGCAATATTTCTAGAGATATTACATTAATTTTGTAGTTACTGTGATACATTACTATGTTTAAAAATAGTGTTCTACTTCTTTTATTATCTTTTAGCTTTTATACCCATGCGCAACAGGAATTAGTATCAGATATTAAGGTCCAAGGTAATAAAAGGTTAAAATCTTCCTTTGTGCGACTTATAAGCGATCTTAAACCAGGGGCGGTTCTAGACTCTACGGTTATGGAGAGCGATATCGTAAGGCTTAAGCGTTTGCCTGCTGTAAGTCATGCTTATTTTCAAGTATTTCCTTCTCAAGATGCTAACCGATACAATGTTTTTTACAACATAGAGGAGAATTTTACTATTAATCCGCAGCTTAATGTGTATACAACAAATGACGACGAGTTTGCATACCGGGTTGGGCTTTATGAGTTTAATACTTTAGGTCGTAATATTGCTTTTGGCGGTTTTTATCAACGAGATATTTTTGATTCTTTTGGTATCAATGTGCGCGCTCCCTTTCTTTTTAATAATAAAATTGGGCTTGCCTTTAATTTCCAGGATCTCACAACGCAAGAGCCTGTATTCTTAGATCAGGGAACCGCAGACTATAGATATAATAATACCTCATATGAAATTTTAGGATTGTATTCTTTTAACTTTAGGCATCGTATTGAGGCTGGGATCACGCTGTTTAATGAAGAGTATCAATTCTTGTTTGGAGCAACGGCAGCTGATGTGCCTACAGAATTTAATGTAGATAAACGACTTCTTAAATTTGTTTATGAGTACAACGATCTTGATTATTATTATCAATATGTAAGTGGGTTTAAAAGCACCCTAAATGTGCAACAGGTTACTGCTAATGATGATACCCTTCCTGATTTTGTCATATGGTGGAACGATTTCCAGTATTTTCTTAAAGTAGGAGAAAAGGGCAATTGGGCTAATAGGTTACGCTTTGGGCTGGCTACTAATGCTAATTCTCCTTTTGCTCCTTTTTCTGTAGATAACAATCTTAATGTACGTGGTGTAGGAAATACTATAGACAGAGGTACAGGAGTAATTGTTCTTAATACAGAGTATAGGTATACATTTGTAGATAAAGAATGGTTTGCTTTTCAAGGCAATACTTTTATAGATGCGGGCAGTTGGCGTAACCCGGGTGGAGATTTTGGTGATTTTGGAGATGATCAAAATGTACGGGTTTATCCTGGTCTCGGACTACGTTTTATTCATAAAAAAATATTTAATGCGACTTTTCGTATTGATTATGGATATGGAGTAACTCCTAATTCTACCAATGGTTTTGTCTTTGGAATTGGCCAGTATTTTTAACTAGACTGTTATTAATTGGGTTTAACCATAGTGCTCAGACTAGGGTAGAGCACCTTCGTGCAAGTAGCTAGGTCTCGCTTTACCGCTTCGCTCTCATTTCATTCGTGAATCTCACAAGTTCGATTTCGCGAAAGCGTATCTCACAGAAAATACTAGGCTATTTTTCTTTTGTAATAATCGTACAATTCTTCTGCACTTGCGCCAAACCATTTTTTTACATATATCGCCCAGAAATGATATTGCAGTTTCCAGGTTCCATTTTTTTTATAGCGTCGTGCTGAGGTGGTTAGCTTTTTATTGATAACTACAAACTCATCTCGAGCATATAATTTGTTTATGAGGTCATTGTCTTCATATACAATAAAGGCTTCATTAAAACCTCCTATTTCTTCAAACAATTCTTTTGTAATAAATTGACTTTGATCACCGCCACGACAGGCTCTCCATGAGAATTGGGTGAGCCAGCTGGCTAAACGTAACCACCAGTGATTGCTATCAAAGCGCATTCTAAAACAGCCAGCAAGATTGTTTTTTAGAATTTCATCATAAATAAATGTGTCATAGTGCTCGGGAGGAAAACTATCTGCGTGTAAAAAATAGAGAATAGCACCTTGCGCAATGTCTGCCCCAGCATTCATTTGTTTTGCTCGGCCCTTTGGCGAAGAAATCACCGTGACATTTTTTGCCTTGGCTATCTCAATGGTTTGATCGGTACTTCCACCATCTACTACAATAATTTCTAATTGGCCGAAATCGCTAGCAGAAATTTTGAGATGGTCAATTAAAGACCCTATGGACTCCACTTCATTAAGAGCGGGAATGATTATAGAAAGTCGCGTATGGGCCAATATAATTACTTGTTAAGCGTCCAATCGTAGTCTTTGTACTTCTTTTTTGCATTAGAAGCAATAGTGACGTCAGAATATTTATTTAGAAAATCTATAAGGCTTCCGTCTGTTTTAAAATCTTTTGCAAACCAGGTAAATATTTTTGATATTTCGATGCTGTTTGCCGTGATTGTATTACGTTGTGAATCGTTTACAAAAGCTCTCGATAATTTATCCAATTGTGTATCTACAGACGCTCCAGTAAATGCTTCGTTTAATAATGGTGGACAAGAGAAAGAAGCACAGTTGATTCCAAAATGTATACGGGCATCACCCATCTTACGTAGGATGTCATGCTCAATCTCGTTAAGATTATACCACTTAGATCCTAGTTTCCAATAGCGCTGGTCCCAAGGCTTATTTATATCCTTAATGCTTTCTATAGGTTGGTTGCGAAGGATTAAATCTATAGTCATGGCATTATAAGCGTTCATCCAGTAGGCTAGTTTATCATCTTTGCTCCAATCGTCTGTAGGCATATGTTCCCCCAGATCTTTTATATATGCCCGTAGGCTACTCCAATTACTTTTAAAGCCCGAATAATTTACATTTCCTTGCGGAGAAACATGAGTGGTTAATAATTGTCCAAAGGATGCGTGATTAGGGAATATAATTTCCGGAGTTGCAGGTATTATTTCTTCCATCTCTTCAACTACTTCTTCGGGTTCAGGTAAAACAGTTTCTTCTATTTCTTCCACAATAGGTTCTGGAATGTCAATAACCTCTGGCTCTACTTCCGGAGTTTTAGGTGTTTCCGGAGTTTCTGGAGCCATAGGCTTTTCTGTTTCAGTTATAGTCTCTGTTTCGGTGGCAGTTGGGGTAACTACATTTTTTTTGCTGCCGCAAGAAATGAGTGCGACGGCTAGCATGATTATTAAAAGGCTATTTTTCATTTTTTTTCTTTAGGTAATGTATATAACTCTGTCCTATCTGGTTCTATAAATAAATAAGAATTATACTCTTTTTTTTGACGCAAATATTATCAAAAATTACAGTACGAAGTATTTATTAGTAAAAATAAGAACTATTAAATTGATTCAGAACGTTAAAAAAGCATGATTTATAAAGAAAAACTACGGGCCTAAGGTATGTGTCTGGTGAATGGCGACTTGCTTTTTAATCA
>CAZXMY010000277.1:0-3608 GCA_964641325.1 uncultured Flavobacteriaceae bacterium
TAAGGATAGCGTGCAACTATTCGGTCGCCCAAAAGTAATGTAAATCTGGGTCTTTCTTAAAACCTAGACGCTCGTATAATTTTTGCGCTGGGTTAGTGGTTTCGGTTTGAATAATGATACCTTTTTGATGCTCTGCTTTGCAGCGCTTTTTTACACTATTAATTAAGGCAGTACCCATGCCTTTTCCTCTATAGCGAGGATCAATAAATAGATCATTGAGAATGTACATAGGCTCCATACTTACCGATGAAAATATGGGGTATAATTGGGTAAATCCTACGGGCTGCTCTACGCTACTTAGTCTGTCAGATTGCTCTTGCGCAGTATCATAAGCTAAGAACGCAATATAAACAATACTTTTACCTTGAGTGATTAATCGAGTAAGAAACTTTCTTGCGCCGTCCAGGTTAGAAGGCTGCCTATAGAATTGTCTATAGCCATCAAAAAGCGGGATAAGAATATCTAAGTCTGCAAGGGTAGCTTCACGTATAGTCATAAAAAAATCTGTACTTCTAAAGTACAGATTTTTAATCTATCTACGTAAAAGTGATTAGCCTTTTACTGCCTTAGCGAGCTTATTGCGCTCGTCCTGCAACTGTCTTCCCAGTTTTTGTTCTTTTTCTAGAGATTTACGTTTATAGTCATCAAAACCTTGTTCGAGATCATCGAGCTTTCTCTGTGCTTCTTTAGTGAGGATATTACCATTCTTAAATTTGAAAATAAAGAATAGTAATGCCAATAGCAGCACACCTGCTATAGACCATACCATTGCATTGTAACCCGATTTACTCATCTGGGAACCAAAAAAAGACATAGAGTCTTTCTTTTTATTCGTATCTTCTAATGTGGCTTGGGTATTGTTAAGGCTTGTTTTG
Organism: uncultured Flavobacteriaceae bacterium; assembly: GCA_964641325.1. Taxonomy (GTDB): domain Bacteria; phylum Bacteroidota; class Bacteroidia; order Flavobacteriales; family Flavobacteriaceae; genus Dokdonia. The sequence continues at coordinate 876 of CAZXMY010000277.1, forward strand.
AGTTGTGCGATTTCTGAGCTTAGGGTGTTAATATTTTCTTCAAGTTTACCAATCTGATTGTTTAGTCCACCAATATGCTTTTTAGTGTTTTCTCTAAGTTGGTTGATTTTATATTTTTTCACCACCTTATAATCTTCAAAATTATTTGAAGTTTTTAGGAGGTTTTCAAATTCTTCATCAATAGTTTTTGGTTCTGACACGGCATTGTTTTGTGCAAAGCCAGTTTGAGTAAATAATAAAATGCCTAGGACTAATGTAGGTAGTATTCTATTCATTGTACTGTTGTTTTAGGATAGTTTTGTAGTTATAAGTACGTTTGAAAATTCAAATGTACTAGTTTTTATCCTGATAGATACGTTTTATAGTACGACTTGGTTTATTTGTGGGATAAAATAGATAGTAATCGCTTTATCACTTCACTCTCCCGTTGGTCGTGAAGCTCCCTAGTGGCAGGCAGGTCTAGATAGTTCGCTTTCGCGAAAGCTTCTCTTACAACTATTATAAAAGGAGTTTTAAATAACAAACCTAAACCGTCTGCAAGCGCTGCTTTTTATATGTGGTAGGAGAAATACCGGTTTGTTTTTTAAACAATCTGCTTAGATGCGATGCGTCTTCAAAACCTACGATATACGCAATCTCCTTTGCTGACTTATCCGAATAGGTGAGTAGGCGTTTTACCTCGAGTACAATACGATCGTGAATGATCTGCAAGGGACTCTTATGGTATTTAGAAAAATAATTGGAAATGGTTTTTGGGGATTTATTAAGTAAGGCTGCATAAAACACCACAGAGTGTTCTTTTCTAAAATGTTCTTCTACAAGAAGATTAAAAGAACGCAACAGCTCTAGCTTGTCATCTTTTAATATAGTTGTATAATCTTGGTTTTTAATAAGCCTTGTTGTTTTAATAATTAAGCGACCTATTAAAACTCTAAGCATTTCTTCTTGAATACTATCTTGGGTTTCTAACTCTTCTAAGATAATTTCGTTAAGCGCATTATACTTAGCCACTTGACTGGAGTCTAATGTAGCAATAGGAGTGAGGTTGTTCCCGAAAAACAGAACGCCCGTGCACCCTACTTGTGCGTCGTGGTCCTTAATACAGTAAAACTCACGATTAAATTTATAGATAATAGAATTTTTACCCGAGATGTATTTCAGGTAATTCATTGGGGTTAAGGCAAGGATTTGATTTTTTTTTAAAACAATGGATTGATCTTCTACTTCAAGTAAAATATCTTCCTGCCTAGCCCAAATAAGAGTGTAATATTCTAATTGCTGAGAAACAAGAACGTGTGCTTCCAATAATTCTTGATCACCATATAAAAACCTAGCTCCAGACGATGAATCAGAAAAATGTTTTTTCATACCATCATCAGTCTAGTCTAACACTGCAAACTTACAAAAAGGTCTAGTTTTCTTGTGTAACCATTATACGCCAATGCTTACATAATTTAGAGAAACTGCCTAACTCTTTGTATAGCATATTTAGGTCATCTTTATCTCGTGAAGCGCTTGATTTTAATTCTTTACAATAGGAGCGAAGGCCTTCTATACTTTGTAAGACAAGATTACTAGAGCGTAATTTTAAACCATAATTGGATGTGGTATGTGCGAGCGCAATGGTATAGGGTAGGCGCACAGATAACATTGTTAAACCTTCCCGCAGTCTCATTTGATCTAATGAACAAGATTCATTAAAGCTCGTTATCAGGTGGTTGTGTTTATTTAGCTTTCGCGAAAGCTCATAAATGGTTATGGCTTTTTTATACAGTGTTGTATGCCTTACCTGTGAGGGATACATACTTTTTTTGTAATCAAACTCAATCATAGCGTGTCAAAGTTACACGACAATCGAAAGAGTATTCTTTTGATTTTAAGGTAAAAATCATAAATTTCATTAAATTCGTAACCTTAAAGATGATAATGCTTTAAATATATGATAGATGCACTTAATGAGAAGATTTTGATATGTCTTCAAGAAAACGCTAGGCAGTCCAATGCAGAGATTGGAAGGAAAATAGGCATAAGTTCTCCTGCTGTTTCTGAACGCATAAAGAAAATGCAAGATTTAGGAATAATAAATGGCTTTACTACAATGGTATCTTCTTATGATATGGGGTATCAGTTAAAAGCAATAATCACCTTAAGAGCCTTTATGGGAAAGTTAAAACCTTTCCTAGTAAAAGTAACCACTATGGAAGAGGTGGTGAATTGTTATAGAATTACGGGTAATGAGAACATTGTTATGGAGGTAACCTTGCGCAATCAAAAACATCTTGAAGAATTTATAGATGGCATTATTAGCTATGGAGAATCAAAAACCCAAATCGTACTCTCACAAGTGGTAAAAAACAATGTGATAAAAAAGGCTTAGTAAAGATCTTCTTCGTCCTGATCGTTATAATTAACACCTGGAGGATTAAATAATCCCCATCTGTCTATAATGTAATTAGACGTTTTAAAGGTTTTAATCCACTCGGCAAAAATAGGTCTAAACGATTCGATTTCGTTTTCTATAAGGTTTAGATACTCTATTTCCTTAAATCCGGCGATTTGCATTCCTTTTATATCTGTAATAAGTTCGAGGGCTGCTTTTCGAATTACAGTAGCGTTTTCCATTTTATGATCGTAGATATCATCACCTTCGGCACCTGCAATTTTCACGGGAATGAGTAAAGAATTCTCCATGATATTTTTGCGATGATGCTCCAACATAGCTAATTCAAAAGG
>CAZXMY010000278.1:0-3595 GCA_964641325.1 uncultured Flavobacteriaceae bacterium
CTTTTTATTATCGTTTAAGAGCTATAAAGATACATATTCCTATGAAGAAATTTTTATACTTCGCTAGTATTATCCTATGCTTGCTGTCTTGTGAGGACAAAGCGCAAGTGCCTTCAAAAATAGAAGCGATAGATATAGATTTTGAGCTCAAACGCTTTGATCTAGCACTAGCTAATGCTTCTCCAGACGAGTTATCAAAACTTAAAAAAGAATATCCTTATTTTTTTACTAAACGCTTTGACGATAGTTATTGGCAGTCGCGAATGAGGGATACCCTGCAGAAGGAAATAGAGCGTGAAGTGGCGAAAGTTTTTTCATATCTAGATGATACTTCTCAGGATTTAGAGCTGTTGTTTAAACATATTTCATACTATTTTCCAGAAGCACATATCCCTAAAACTATTACGGTGGCGACAGATGTAGATTATCGTAACAAGGTTATTTTAAACGATAGCTTGCTTTTTGTATCTCTGTCTACTTATCTTGGTGCGGATCATTATTTTTATGACCGTATCGCAAGATTTCATGCAGATGATTTTAGGAAAGAACAAATAACGGTTGATGTGGCACACGCTTTCGCGAAAGCGAAAACACCTCCTCCAAGATCTTCACAATTTATAGATTATCTTATATATGAAGGCAAGAAAATTTATCTAATGGAGCAACTCCTAAGTCTTACCTCTACTAATGAACTCTTATCGTACACGCCTCAGGAGCTTGCTTTTGCGCAGGAAAACGAAATAAATATCTGGGAGTATTTTGTCAAAAAAGAACTTCTTTTTGATACTGATAAAAAATTGCTATCTCGTTTTATAGATCCAGCGCCATTCTCCAAGTTTTATCTTGATTTTGATAATGAAACACCAGGAAGAATAGGAAGATATATAGGTTACAGAATAGTCAGTTCGTATATGGCTAAAAATGACATACCCCTTAAAGCAATGCTCCTGCGCGATGCAGAAACGATTTTTAATACTGCAAAATACAAACCCTGATTTTATGGCTAAGACAAACACATCTGAAATTAAAATAGCAATCCAACTTGATGAAAATCGAATACCGGAAAAACTGGCTTGGACGGCTCGAGATGGTGGTGTTGCAAACGAAGCGGCAAAGGCCGTTTTACTTTCATTATGGGATCATAATAATCAAGAATCGGTACGTATCGATTTATGGACTAAAGATATGCCCGTAGATGAGATGCAAGTATTTTTTCATCAGACCTTAGTGGGAATGACTGACTCTTTTAGAAGAGCCACAAACAATGATAAAATGGCTGATACGATGAAGGATTTTACAGACTATTTTGCAGAGCATCTGGGTCTCAAAGAATAGTGTATCGCAATTAATATGTATATCTAATCATGGAGGAGCAAATCATTAAGGAGCTGATATTTGTCTATAATGCAAATTCTGGAGTGATAAATAGTTGGCTTGATACAGCACATAAGATGATTAAACCAGAAACCTATGCTTGTGATTTATGTGCCTTAACACATGGGAATTTTGGAGAAAAACGGGCTTGGAAAAATTTCAGAAAACAGTTGGACATTCCTATTGCCTTTTTTCACAAAGATGAGTTTCTTCTGACCTATAAATCCAAATGGCTTCCTAAATACGATTTTCCTATTGTACTTAGCCTAGGTGATGCAGGCTTGCAGCCTTTAATTACAGCAAAAGAATTTGAGGAGATAGATACGCTGGAGGCTTTAATACATCGTCTAAAATCCTTTACTCCTTAAGATTTTGATTAATCTGGTGTATATAATTTAGGATTTCTTCCTGTCCAGTGCCATGTGTAGAACTGCTAATGAAGTAATTGGGAAACTCTGCCCAAGTAGTGTCTAGTAAAGTAGCTTTATAAGCTTCTATATTGCGCTCTAGAGCTAGTGGTTTAAGCTTATCTGCCTTAGTGAATATTATCGAAAACGGTATTTGCCGCTTGCCTAAATATTCCATAAAATCTGTATCTACGGATTGCGGTTCATGTCTGCAATCTATAAGTACAAAAGCAGATATAAGTTGGCGTCTACCTTCAAAATAATCGGTAATAAATTTTTGAAAATACTTTTTGTCTTTTTTGGACACTCTAGCGTATCCATAACCTGGTAAATCTACTAGATGCCAATTCTCATTAATGATAAAATGATTTATGAGCTGTGTTTTCCCAGGTCTTCCAGATGTTTTTGCAAGATTTTTTCTATTAGTAAGCATGTTAATAAGAGAAGACTTGCCTACATTAGAACGACCTATAAAGGCATACTCAGGGATCATAGTGTTAGGACACTTAGCTACTTCTGAGTTGCTAATCACAAATTGTGCAGATTTTATTTTCATCAAGTAAGATTTTTAGAAATCTCTTTTCTTGAGCCAGCGTAGTAGTATAGAGTTAAATTCTTCGGGCTGCTCCATCATGGCCGCGTGACCGCACTTGTCTATCCAAAAAAGTTCAGAATCTGGTAATAGTTTTTCAAAATCTATGGCTACTTCTGGCGGTGTTACGCTGTCCTGCTTGCCCCATATAATACAGGTAGGCGTGTGCATCTCAGGAAGGTCTTTAGCCATATTATGTCGTATGGCACTCTTTGCCATAGCCAGAGTTTTAATTAGTTTGTTCCTATCATTTACGGTATCATAAACCTCATCTACGAGTTCTTTTGTAGCTATGCTAGTGTCATAAAAAACAGCCTCAGTTTTTTTCTTGATATACTCATAATCGCCACGTTTAGGGTAGCTTTCTCCCATAGCATTCTCGTAAAGGCCAGAGCTTCCTGTAATAACAAGTGCCTTAGTGTTTTCTGGGTAGTGTTTAGTATGGTACAAACCTACGTGTCCACCCAAAGAATTACCTAAAACTACCACATCTTTTAATCCCATTTCGGTAATAAATTCCTCCAGGTATATGGCAAAATGTTTAACTCCTGTTTTTAACAGGGGTTGTGTATAAACAGGTAGTTCTGGGATAACTACTTTGTACCCTTCTTTAGAAAAAAACTGAGTCACTCCATCAAAATTACTTAATCCTCCCATCAATCCGTGGAGGATTACAATAGGGGTGCCTTCACCTTCTTCTAGATAGGTAAATTTTCCTTTGGTTTTGAGATTGTGATCCATAGTTAATTACAGCTTTCGCTTAACGGCAAATATAGGTATTTCCTCATTGATACAGCGTATGAAGATAAAATGCTTTGTTTCAATAACTAGTATAAAATACGTGCAAATTGCTCTCCGCTAGTATTGATATTTGCACTTGGTAGGTTATATATTTCATTCCTTTCAAGGATTTGAAAGTTTTTAGTTACGCTTTGTCACTTTACTCTTATCTCGCAAGCTCGCTTTCGCGAAAGCGTTTTTAAAATTAACCCAACTAGTCCCGTGTTTTCCTCTTTAAGTTGTTAATAAGCCACTCTAGTGTCAAAACTTATCAACAAAGTGCAGTAAAGTGGTAAAATGTGCAATTTTTTAGTATATATTTGAACTGTAAAGTGGATTAAAACGAATAAAAGTGATTACTCTCATCGGGACATATGAATGCAAAATAGATGCTAAAGGCAGGCTCATGCTGCCTCAAGCGTTTAAAAAGCAATTGGCTCCT
>CAZXMY010000279.1:0-3595 GCA_964641325.1 uncultured Flavobacteriaceae bacterium
TAGGAACTGTATTGGATAAAGAAAAGTATGAAGTTATTATCATAGATGCACGTATTGAAGATAAAGTAGATGAACTAATTAAGGAACATATAGATGATGCGATTTGTTTTGGAACTACTGTAATTACTGGGAGTCCAATAAAAGATGCATTAGAAATGTCTGAGAAGATTAAAGCATTAAAAAGTTCATTGCCAGTTGTTTGGGGAGGATGGCATACGTCACTTTTTGCTTTGGAACCTATGCAAGATCATGAATTTATTGATATAACAGTGCAAGGACAAGGTGAAGAAACTTTTAGGGAACTTGTTACTTTTTTAGACGAGGGAAAAGATTTAAAAGATGTCAAAGGTTTGTCTTATAGAACGACCGATGGAGAATTTGTAAAGAATCCTCCAAGAGCGATAGCAGCTGTAAATAACTTTGAGAGAGTTAATTATGACTTGATAGACGTTGAGCGTTATTTTGAGAAAAAAGGAAAGCGACAATTTGATTATATATCTTCTGTAGGTTGTTTTTTTAGATGTGCATTTTGCGCAGATCCTTTTGTTTTTCAAAGGAAATTTTCTGCTATTTCTTCAGAGAAAATGGGAGAGGAACTTGAGTACTACCATAAGAAGTATAAGTTTACAGATCTAAATTTTCAGGATGAAACTTTTTTCACCTATGCAAAGCGAATTAAAGGTTTTGCAGAAGAGCTAATAAAAAGAAACTTAAATATATCTTGGGCAGCTACCATGAGAGCAGATCAAGGAGAAAGGCTGACTGATGAAGTCTGGAAGCTTTGCAAACAATCTGGTTTGCGTAGATTACTTATTGGTGTAGAATCTGGTTCTCAAGAAATGATGGATTGGATGAAGAAAGATGTAAAACTAACACAAGTATTCTATTGTGCAGAGAAATGCAAAGAATTAGGAATAGGGGTTATTTTCCCCTTTATAGTTGGTTTTCCAGAAGAGTCGGATAAAAGTGTAGCAGAAACAGTTAAAGTGGTAAAACAGTTAAGAAGCAAGAGTGATAAATTTGACACTCCAATTTTTTACTTTAAACCATACCCAGGATCTGCAATAACAGAAGATGTTGTAAAGAAAGGGTATGTACTGCCACAAACCACAAAAGAGTGGGCCAAGTTTGATTATATAGGATCTTCTGGACCTTGGGTAAGTAAGGAAAAAGTAAAATTCTTTGAAGCTTTTAAATTTTACCTAAAATTGGCTTATGGACCCAAGCATAAATTACTTGCGTATCCGTTAAGAAAACTTAGCCAATGGCGTTGCGAAAAAGAAAAATTTCACTTTCCTATAGAGAAGTTTGTTATTAATACGATTAGACCTAAACAGAGATTATCATAGGAATATTAATTACTTCCTTCTAATTTCTAATATTAAGATGCCTTACTTTTTTTATTTTTCTGTAATAGAAAAATCTGCAAAGAGGACTGTTTCATCTTACAGACCTTCTCCGTTTTTTAAGCCTCTGTAAAGACAGCATTAATCTGACCCATAGCATCTCCTTTATCATTTGCTTCTATTATACTTTGCTATTGTAAAGTTTATATGGAAGCTAGTGCTAAAGGCAATAGGACAATGAGTTTCTTATATATTTTGGAAATAAAGTGTTTAATTTCTGGTGTTAATATCTCTGGAAGATAAAATTTATTTTTAGGGTTTTCAGGATAAATCTAATTGGATGGATAGTTTTTTGATTTTAAAACTAACATGCCGACTGTTGAAGATTGCTTTTGAGTAGTGCTGTCCTCTTTTCTATTATAAGAAGGGTTAAATCTAGGATCAGGCACATAGGCTGCACGTTCTAGCTTACTAACTTCTACGGTAAGGAAATCAAATTCTATGACTACTTTGCCTGTAATACGGTAAATACCTTTGCCTTTAAAGGGATATTTTTTTGCAACAGGAGGGAAGTGTACAGTATCAATCCATTGACCGGATTGGTCTAAAAAAGTACCAAAAAACATGCGATCGCCACGAGCAGTTCTCGTTCTTTTTGCAGTTACAAGATATCCATAGAGGAGCACAGTTTTATTTATATAATGAGATAATTGTGATGCGAGTAGTTTGTTAGTGGGTGCTTTTTCAAGTAATATAAAAGGGTCGTATAATGGAAATCCCAACAGTTCCAATTGGTCAAAGGCGCATTCTAGGCTAGTGATATTAAAATGGGGTAGTGTAAAATCTTGTATGGAGACTTTAAAGAGTTGCTGCTGGTCAAGATTATCTGGAATGGCGTTTTCTTTATAGTAGGCTTCCCAGAGTAGGGTACGTTTGTCTTTGTTTGTGGTTCTAAATGCATCTATACGTATAAGTAGATCTAACTGCTCAATAGAGATAGGGATACGCTCTATAAAATTATCTAGTGATGTAAATGGGCCGTCCAGATTTCGGGAATTAATAAGAGTAATCATATTGCTTTTTTCAAAGCCTTGCAGATGCTGGAAACCTAAAATAATATGGGTGCCTTTTATAATGGTTTGTATCTCACTTGTGTTAATACAGGGTGGATGGATTTTACCTCCATGCATTCGTGCTTCGTGTAGGTAAGTTTCTACACGATAAAAACCACCTCCATTATTTACAGTAGCGACCATATATTCTAAGGGATAGTAACATTTTAGGAAGAGACTTTGGTAGGATTCTACAGCATATGAGGCTGAGTGACCTTTTGCAAAAGCATAACCCGCAAAACTCTCAATCTGTCGCCATACTTCATGTACGACTTTGGGATTTTCGCCCTGAGCGATACAATTGATTTTAAATTTTTCTTTAACCTGTAAGAATTCTTTACGAGAGCGGTACTTACCACTCATCCCACGACGTAAGACATCTGCTTCCCCCAGTGTGAGACCTGCATAATGATGGGCAACCTTAATCACATCTTCTTGATAAACCATAACGCCGTAGGTTTCTGGCATAATATCCCAAAGTACGGAATGTGCTTGCTTGCGACGTTCTGGATTTTTGTGTCGCAAGATATACTCACGCATCATTCCGCTTTTTGCTACACCAGGTCTAATAATGGAGCTGGCGGCAACGAGCGTGAGATAATCGCTTACGGCTAGTTTTTTAAGTAACATGCGCATTGCTGGCGACTCCACATAAAAGCATCCTATGCATTCTGCACGAGCGATCATTGCATTAATGTTTGGGTCTTTAAAAAAAGGACGCGCGTGATGTATATCTGGAAGAAGAACTTCTGGATGATTTTTGTTTATAATAGCGACAGCATCTTTAATTTTACCTAGACCACGCTGCCCTAGAATATCAAATTTGTACAAGCCCACATCTTCTGCAATATGCATATCAAACTGTACGGTAGGAAAGCCTTTAGGAGGCATATTTGTGGCCGAAAAATAATGTATAGGCTTTTCTGAAATTAGAATTCCAGCCGTGTGTATACTCAAGTAATTAGGTCTGCCGTTAAAATAGCTCGCATATCTAAGCACGAGTATAGCGATAGAATCTAGTTTGTTAAGGTGATACTTTCCATCGCTTAGTTTATCAATCTCGTGCTTGGGTAAACCAAAGACTTTTCCTAGTTCTCGAACGGCACCACTATGTTTAAACGTCACATAAGCACCGAG
>CAZXMY010000280.1:0-3579 GCA_964641325.1 uncultured Flavobacteriaceae bacterium
CTATTAAAGCCGAAACATAGGCAAATATTGTCATTCCTACAAGTTGGATAACAGGCCACTTCCAGCTGTTGGTCTCTCTTTTTACAATAGCCAGCGTACTCATACACTGCATCGCAAAGGCATAAAACAGCAGTAAAGAGATGCCACTTGCGAGATTAAATCTAGGCGTACCTAAAATGGGGTTTACTTCTCCGGCCATCCTATTGCGTATGGTTTCCTCTTCATCATCGCCTACACTATAAATGGTTGCCAGCGTGCCTACAAATACCTCGCGGGCTGCAAAGGAAGTAATTACGGCTATGCCAATCTTCCAGTCATATCCTAAGGGTTCCACTACAGGTTCTATAAATTTCCCCATATAACCTATATAGCTATGCTCTAATCTGTGGGAAGCAATTTGTTTTTCTAAGTCCGCTTTCGCGAAAGCGCCCTCTTCCATCTTTGCCGTTACAATCGCCTCTGCATTAGAAAATTCTTTGGTTGGGCCAAAAGAAGCCAGCACCCATAATACAATAGAAATTGCCAGAATAATCTTTCCTGCATCGACTACAAAGGCTTTGGTTTTTTCTAAAACATTAATAGCGACATTCTTAAGTAAGGGCAATTTGTAGTTAGGCATTTCGACCACAAAAAAGGTCTTGCTCTTGATTTTTAAAATCTTATTAAGCGCCCAAGCTGAACCAATCGCTGCGCCAAAACCAAGTAGATACAAGCCCATTAACACAATGCCTTGCAGGTTAAAAACACCCCATTGTTTATCTGGAATGACCAAGGCGATAATGATAAGATATACAGGCAATCGCGCCGAACAGGTTGTAAACGGAGTCACTAAAATGGTAATAAGACGCTCTTTCCAACTCTCTATATTTCTGGTCGCCATAATGGCGGGAATTGCACAAGCTGTTCCCGAAATTAAAGGCACAACACTTTTTCCACTCAACCCAAAACGACGCATGACTCGGTCCATCAAGAAGACTACACGACTCATATATCCACTTTCTTCTAAGACGGATATAAAGAGAAACAAAAATGCAATCTGCGGGATAAAAATAACAATACCACCTAAACCAGCAACGATTCCTTCTGCGAGTAAATTTGTAAGCGCACCGGCAGGAAGCGTGTTTTTTATCCATTCACTTAAAGATGCAAAGGTCTCATCAATTAAATCCATAGGATAGCTAGCCCAATCATAAATGACCTGGAAAATGAGTAAGAGTATTGCAAAAAAGATGACGTAACCCCATATTTTGTGGGTAAGTATACGGTCTAAACGAGAGCGTAAGTCTTTTGCATTTGCGGTGTCTATAGTTTGCGTTTCTTTGAGGACATCGTTAATAAATTTATAGCGAACGATGGTTTCTTTTTGTTGCAATCTTTTAAGATTACTTGTGGATTCTGTCTTGAAAGAAGCAATGGTATTCATTTCTTGACGCTCTACTTTTCCGAAGTTTACGTCTTGCGTAATGACAAGCCATAACTTGTATAAATCTTGATTAGGAAAGGCTTTACGCAATCTATCAAAATATTCGGGTGCGATAGATGACGCATTAATACAAGGTGTTGTAGAGAGGTTTTTATATTGCGTAATAAGCTCTTTGAGATAGTCTATACCTTCATTTTTTCGGCTGCTTATTAGGGCAATTTTAGTCTGGAGTTTTTCTTCCATTGCAGGAAGGTCTAGACTAATAGCTTTGCGTTTCATTCTATCGGCCATATTAATGGCAAGAATAGTAGGAATGCCTAAATCTTTAATTTGAGTAAAAAGGAGTAGGTTGCGTTTCAGGTTTTCTACATCAGAAACGACGACGGCAACATCCGGATAATCTTTATCATTTTTATTGAGTAGTAGCTCTATAACCACATTCTCGTCTAGAGATGAGGCGTTAAGACTATAGGTTCCTGGAAGGTCTAGAATATGCGCTTTTACACCGCGCGGGAGTTTACAAATTCCTTCTTTTTTTTCGACGGTAATGCCTGGGTAATTTCCAACTTGCTGGTTAAGCCCTGTAAGATGATTAAATACAGAAGTTTTACCCGTATTAGGATTCCCAATAAGCGCTACATTGAGTTGTTTTGCCATTAGACAGTAGTCTCAATTAATATATGTGCAGCGGTTTCTTTGCGAATGGCTAGATGACACCCATTAATATTTACATACATAGGGTCTGAAAACGGTGCAAGTTGTAGTAACTCTACTTCATTGCCCGGAAGGCAACCCATTTCTAGGAGTTTAAGTGGGACGCTGTTTGTTGCCACGTCTGTTATTATGGCTTTTTCTCCTTTTTGTAAATGAGCAACGGTCTTCTTCAATGTTTATTTAGATTGAATTTAAACAACAAAAATAAAGGATTTGGACAAAAGGCTCAAGAGAATTGCGTTAAATAGTTGAGGTTGGTATATGGGTATGTTGGAATTTTGGTATATCAGTAGACGGTACTTGGAATGTTGGAATTTCAGTATTTTGGAATATTTTTCTCTAGTCTCTGGTCAGTAGTCTGTAATCTGTAATCTGTAGTCTGTAGTCTGTAGTCAGTATGTTGGGATATTATTCTCTTCTCTCTTTTCTAATTCCTATTCCCTAATTTCCAATCTTCATCTTTTCCCAAAAGCTTTTCTTTGGGGCATATTCTGCTTTGAGAATTGCGATATCATCGAGTAAACGTTCAATTTCAGTATCTACTGTACCGTCATAATACCCACGTATTTGCTGTTTTTTGTCAATAAGCATAAAGTTTTCGGTGTGCACCATATCCAGGTCATCTTCGGTTCCTGGAAGGTCTTTAACGGCGAGATAACTTTTTCGCGCAAGCGTATAGATGTCTTTTTTCGAGCCAGTAACAAGATTCCATTTGCTATCATCTACCCCTTTTTTTTGGGCATAGGCTTTAAGGACTTCTGGAGTGTCGTAATCGGGAATAACAGAGTGAGAAAGTAGGAGAACTTCGGCGTCGTTTTGCAGTTCTTTTTGGATTTCTACCATATGCTCTGTCATTATTGGACAGATGGTCTGACAGGTCGTAAAGAAGAAATCTGCTACATAAATTTTGTTTTTATAATCGTCTTGGGTGATGGTTTTTGCGTTTTGGTTAGTAAGGGAAAAAGGTGCGATTTTGTGATATTTTTTGACGTATTGTAACGTAGTGTCCACCAGTTCTTTACTCACCATTTCGGGTTGGTAGATGGTAAGTCTAGGAGGGACATTAAGCATCTGGTAGATGGTGTAAAGGATAATGCTAGAGAGAATCGCAAGGGTAATAAAAAGGGTTTTATATCTGGCGCCGTGTGTCGTCATAAGCACATTTTATGCAAAATTACAACCCATTCTTGAGATGTCGTTAAGGGTTTATTTAAAAGTTTCTTAATTGCGCTTTCGTACTTCGACAAGTTCAGTATAAACTTCTGCTTAGCAGAAAGCGCAATCACTAGTATAACCCGTTTCAAAAGGTTACTTTTGTGGGATTAAAATTAGGAATACGTTTTTATGGAATTATTGATACAGATATCGCAGTTTGTTTTATCCATTTCTATACTGGTGGTGTTGCACGAGTTTGGTCACTTTTTACCTGCCAGATGGTTTGG
>CAZXMY010000281.1:0-3564 GCA_964641325.1 uncultured Flavobacteriaceae bacterium
CCACAAGGGCTCGAACCTTGGACCCTCTGATTATGAGTCAGATGCTCTAACCAACTGAGCTATGGGACCATTTCTCGTAACCAAATGTTTTATCAAAATAGCTGAAAAAACATCGTTAAGAGATTTAAAACGGATGCAAATTTAATATAAAATAAAAGGCAACCAAAGCTTTTTATTCCTTATTCTTTATTTCTTGACACAACTCGACAAGAACGCCATTAGCATTTTTAGGATGTACAAAAGCGATAAGCTTATTATCGGCTCCTTTTTGCGGCTCATCATTAAGCAAAATAAATCCCTCATTCTTAAGTCGTTCCATCTCTAAATTAATATCATCTACAGCAAAAGCAATATGATGCACTCCTTCCCCTTTCTTTTCAATGAATCTGGCAATAGGACTATCTGGTTTCGACGCCTCTAGCAGTTCTATTTTATTAGGTCCTACCATAAAGAAAGAAGTTCTTACTCCCTGCTCTAGCACCTCTTCCATTTTATAATGAGGCACACCAAGCAAGCGCGCATATACAGCATTTGCGGCTTCAATATCTTTTACTGCTATTCCTATATGTTCTACCTTATTCATGTATTCTAGTTTAGTCATACGCTTTCGCGAAAGCAAAAAACGCGCTATTATGTGCTAATCAAAGATAAAACAATCCTAAAAAACGTACTTTTGTCCAATGGAATCAAACAGACAGAAAAAAGTAGCGGGCGTTTTACAACAGGATCTCGCTGCAGTACTTCAAAATGCACTAAGAGAAAGTGGAAATCACGGGATTATAGTGTCTGTTTCTAAGGTAAAAGTTCCGACAGATCTCTCTATTGCCAAGGTGTATGTAAGTGTTTTTCCCAATGAAAAGGCTAATGAAATTTTAGAAGAAATACAGCTTGTAAAACATACTATAAGACATCAGATTTCCCAATTAACACGACATCAATTGCGTCGTATGCCCGAATTAAATTTTTATATAGACGACTCTCTAGAATATATAGATGGTATCAAGCGTTCTTTACAAGGAGGAGACAATCCCATAGCAAACCCATCCTTATTGGAAAAAAGAAAGAAAAAATAAATGCGTTTATCATCTTTTATTGCAAAACGATATCTGTTTGCAAAAAGCAGTACAAACGCAGTGAATATTATTACCTTAATTTCTGTAATTAGCCTAGTTATAGGCACCATTGTATTTCTTGTTGTTCTCTCTGCTTTTTCCGGCCTCAAACAGTTTAACATAGATGTAATATCTGCAATAGATCCAGACCTAAAAGTGATGCCTAGTTATGGCAAGACGCTAAGAATAAGCAAAACTCAAGAACAAGAAATACACGCAATCTCTGGTCTTTCCAGCTACTCAAAAGTAATAGAAGAAAGAGCCTATCTAGAATATGAAGGCAAAACACATTTAGCTTTCCTTAAAGGAGTAGATCAAAATTTTCTCAAAGTAAATCGTCTTGACACTACAGTATTTGCTGGATCGTGGCACACTCAAACCGAGCCCCAAGTGGTTATAGGAGCAGGTGTAAGGCGACGTTTGTCACTGGCGCTAGGAGATTATGGTACATTATTAAAGATTATGGTTCCTAAACCGGGTACAGGGCAAATTACAGATCCCTCGCAAGCTTTTAGAAAATCTAGTGCTATTGCTAGTGGAATTTTTCAAGTGGGAGAATCTATAGATAATGACCATGTGTTTACACATATAGATTTTGTCGCCCAATTACTTAAATATGATCTTGATGAAATAAGCACCCTCGAAATCAAACTTAATTCCAAAGATGATGAAGAAAAGGTTGTTAAAGAATTAGAAGAAATACTAGGTGATGAAGTACTCATAAAAAACAGAACGTCCCTCAATGATGCTACCTACAAAATGCTCAATACAGAAAACTTATTTCTTTATTTTATTTGTGCATTAGTCATTATTATCGTCCTATTTTGTTTTGTGGGAAGTATTATTATGATGATTGTAGATAAAAGGCCTCATATAAAAACGCTATCTGATTTAGGAACACCACTTCATGAAATAAGAAATACTTTTTTTCTTCAAGGTATGTATATGGTCGTGCTAGGAGGTATCACTGGTATTATTATAGGTATACTTGTTGTGATTTTACAACAGCTAACTGGATTCATAAAAATAACCCCTTCGCTAGCCTATCCTGTTCACCTTACTATTGAAAATGTAGGTATCGTTCTTATTACTATTATTATTCTGGGCATAGCAGCGGCAAAACTTGCATCTACACGTATTAATGCCAAGCTTATTAGAAACTAGGAAAACTCGTAACCTGCAAATTTCTTTTCGATAAGATCCATAGCGGCAAATACATCTTCACTATGATCTGAGGTTACTAGCATCATTCTATACTCTTTAAAATGAGGAATCCCTCTAAAATAGTTTGTATAATGCCTTCTCGTTTCAAAAACACCTAGCTTCTCCCCTTTCCAATCTAAAGACATTTGCAAATGACGTCTAGCGGCTTCCACTCTTTCTTCTAATGTAGGCGGCTTTTTATGCGTGCCTGTTTTAATATAATGTTTCACTTCATTAAAAAACCAAGGATACCCTATACTTGCCCTACCTATCATTGCACCATCTAATCCGTATTTATCTCGCATCTCTACGGCTCTTTCTGGAGTATTCACATCACCATTTCCAAAAACAGGTATGTGCATTCGTGGATTATTCTTAACTGCAGCAATAGGTTTCCAATCTGCATCTCCCTTGTACATTTGTGCTCTAGTACGACCATGAATAGAAATCGCAGCACAACCCACATCCTGTAAACGTTCTGCTACCTCGACAATTTTAATACTATCGTGATCCCAACCTAATCTAGTTTTTACCGTAACTGGCAGCTTAGTATGCTTCACCATGGCTTCGGTAAGTTTTACCATAAGATCAATATCTTTAAGTATGCCTGCGCCAGCTCCTTTAGAGACCACTTTTTTTACAGGACAACCAAAATTTATATCTATAATATCTGGTCCACTTGCCTCTACGATCTCTACACTTTTAAGCATAGACTCCATTACTGCTCCAAAAATCTGTATCCCTACAGGTCGCTCTTTTTCATAGATATCCAACTTCATTGTGCTTTTTGCAGCGTCACGTATCAGTCCTTCACTTGAGATGAACTCTGTATAGACTACATCTGCTCCGTTCTCTTTACAAAGTGCTCTAAAAGGAGGATCACTTACATCTTCCATGGGTGCAAGAAGTAATGGAAAATCTCCAACGTCTATGTCTCCTATCTTTGCCATTTCTACTATTTTGCTTTCGCGAAAGCGTACAACTAATCTTTTACAAATTCTATTTCCTTCAAGACCTCTTCTCCATCTCTTTGAATAACGACCGTGGTTTTATCTCCTCCATCAAAAGTAGCTAGAACCCTCATATAACTCATCATATCTACCACAGTACTATCACCCATTTTTACAACAACGTCTCCTTTTTGAAGCCCTGCATTTTGCGCGGCTTTGCCTTCACTCACACCATCAATGCGCATTCCTTTTCCAGAAAATAAGTAATCAGGCACTACTCCTAAACCTACTTTAAATGC
>CAZXMY010000282.1:0-3545 GCA_964641325.1 uncultured Flavobacteriaceae bacterium
GTATATTACGGATATAGATTTAAAAGAATATTTGAATTTTAATAATAAACTAGTCTTCGAAAAATACCCGGAATTTTGTGAAAATGTCGCAGGAATAATAGGAAAACCAAAATTTGGGAATCTAGTGTTCATTGAGAATAAAAACTCAAAATTTGGTTTGAATAAGGAGAATTTAGAAATTTTAAAACAAATAAGATTGTCCTAAATCTTCATAATATTGAATATGGGGTAGGACGATTCAATTAAATACTATGCGCGCATAGTATTTTTTGTATCTTTGAGTTTCAACGTGAGCTTATGTCAAATAAACCTTCTCTTAAAGACCTTCTTGGTATCACGCATCCTGTGATTATGGCGCCTATGTTTCTGGTGTCTAATGTTGCGATGCTTAAAGCGGGTATGCAATCGGGTATAGCGGCTTGTGTTCCTGCACTTAATTACAGAACGATTCCAGAATTGGAAGAAGCCATTGCAGCATTAAAAGCGGCTAAAGTCCCTGGAGGTGCGTTTGGCATAAACCTTATCGTTAATAAATCCAATGTAAAATTTCCAGAGCAGTTAGATACCCTATGTAAACTAGGTGTGGATTTTGTGATTACCTCTTTGGGTTCGCCGCGCAAGGTGATTGATATGTGTAAACCTTTAGGCATCAAAGTATTTTGTGATGTGACAGATTTAGGCTATGCAAAAAAGGTAGAAGAACTGGGCTGTGATGCTCTAGTTGCTGTAAATAATCAAGCAGGAGGACATCGCGGGAATCTCTCACCAGAGGATTTAATCAAAGAATTACATACAAATTGTAGTATACCGGTAATTACCGCTGGTGGCGTTGCAGATAAAGCAGACCTTGATAGAGCGATGTCGTACGGCGCTATTGGAGCGAGCATTGGGAGTCCGTTTATTGCGAGTGAAGAAGCTTCTGTTTCTCAAGAATACAAACAAGCTTGTGTGGATTATGGTGCTAAAGATATTGTGATGACACAGAAAATATCAGGTACGCCTTGTACGGTAATTAATACGCCTTATGTGCAAAAAATTGGCACGAAACAAACCTGGATAGAAGGTGTGCTCAACAAGAATAAAAAGCTGAAGAAGTGGGTGAAGATGATTCGCTTTGCTAAAGGAATGAACGACACGCGTAAAGCAGCACAAGGAGCAACCTATAAAACCGTTTGGGTAGCTGGACCTTCTATTGAAAACACCACGGCGATTCTTCCTGTTAAAGAAATAATTAAAGGGTTTATTTAGGGATTACCGTCACCCTGAACTCGTTTCAGGGTCACACAAACAAGCTCCTACTGCAGTGTATCCTTTACAGTATTCATAGGAATTGCAATAACCGAATCTACCGCGACACTATCAATAGCAACGGCAGGAATATAAAAATCCTTATCGGGTTTTCCAGGCCATATATCACTGTCTTGCAAGCCTTCTGAAGCTTTCCAGGTTTCACCTAGTTGGTCTATAATGGTGTTTTCCCATTGGGAAGGACGCTTGGCATCTATCCATATAACATCGCGATATTCAGTGTCTATTAAAGCGAGGTCCGGTGTGGCCGCTCCATCAAATTTATCACTGTCTTCTCTTTTTGCAGCAATAGTACCGAGCACAAATAGGCGTTTTTTACCTGCAATATGTTTTACAAAAGGTCTAAACTCAACAGGTTTGTTTACGTTCCAATCGTATTCTTTTCGGGATTCGATTACTTTAAGAGGCATCGCCGAAACGCCTGCAAGACCTTCCTTTTTTGCAGCATGATTGTAGTAATATAATTTATCGGTACCGTCTGCAGGAATCATCACACTAAAGGATAGACTGGTACGCTCTTCTCCTATAGGTTCTAACCCAAACCAATGATATAGACCGCTAAAGGCTTGCGTTTTCATACCTGAAAAATCAAAATCAGTGACAAAGGGTTGCTGGTTCTGGTCATCTTTAAGGTTAGGTATTTTTACGGCGGTCTCTTTATTCCAAGGAAGTGGGTCTGTAAAACCGCCCAAAAATTGTAGAGACTGCGCTTGCAATCGAGATACCTTTTCAGAAAGGGTATTTTGTTTGGTTAAGAAGGGATAATCCATCGTCTTTTCCTGAGGAATATAGGTGCCTTTTCCTATTAACACACGCTCAATATAATCTGAGGCATCGTGTACACCAGGTTCAATAACCATTACTCCGCCATAGGTAGGATAGGGAAAGAAAAAGCCTTTCCATTTAATAAGACTCACTACTTGTACCCATTTGCCACTATCGTCTTTCATATAGAACACATCACTAGGTTCTGTAGTGAATAACTGAAAGAAATTAAAGCGCTGCACCACGGCATTATAGGTGTTTCGGCTAAAGGCAAGAGACTCACCTATAGAGAAAGTAACAGGCACTCTATTCTCCCCAGAAAATCGCGGAAAAGGGGTTGTACTGGCTACCGTAAACAATTCTTCTGTATTGTCGTTCATACGTTGCCAGGTATATTCTTTTGCAGGTTGTACAGCCATTGTCCATTGGTTAATAGTGTCAATACGCACCAATTGCGGCAAGGAGACTTCTTGCGTTTCTCCCACAGATTCATACGCCATAGTGAGAATATTATTGAAGGGTTGTATGCGTTCATTTCGCGTAAGCGGTAATTCATCCAATTCTTCTAAATCAAGATGCTTAAAGACATTATAGCTTTGCATAAAAGGATAGAGTTCTTGCTTCCAACCTAAAAACCACCCTAATCCCATAAACGCTGCCACGCCTACAAAAATGAGTACTCTCTTGCCACCACTTGCCGTTTTTCTAAACTTGATAAAAGCGAACACCAGCACTAGAACGACGATAAGTAAGATGAATATGTATTTGCGTAAAAATAATAAAGCAGGCTGATAATCATCGCGCAAAAAGAACAATGCAATAATCAAAATAAGAGCCAAAACCACGGAGATGACTTTTTGTTTTTTTCCTTTATTCCAGAATGTTTTAATCATAATTTTAAGTTTGTGAGTTTAAAACAGCATCTTTTACTTAATCATCCCTTTGTCTCTTAATCGCTCGCGTGCACTTTTTTTAGGTTCTGCGGCGGGTTCTTCTTTTGGGGTTTCTACTTCTGTTACCGTATCTTCGGTAGGGGAGTTTTCTGTAAGCTCTTCTACAAAGTCTTTTCCTTTTTCAAAGGTTTCTTTTGCTTGCTTCATTACGTTTTCCGGAGAAAGACTTTCTGTGGTTTTAAAAAAGAGCTTGGTTAAATAGGTTCCGATAAGCGTTCCTACAACCGCAGCTGCAAAATGTTGCACATAGATGCTATTAATGGGAGTTACAAACCACAAGATTCCCGTTACCGCTAGATAACCTACAAAAATCCAAATGAGCCTTACGATAAATGATTGCTCATAAATAAACCCTTTTTTATTATCGGCTTTCATTTGTAATTCTTTGCTATTAAAGAGTTTATTAAAAAAGCGATAGATACCATTGTTTTGAGATTCTCTATAAGAGACCAAACTTCCTATGAGGATAGCGAGTATAAAGATGATTATTTCTAAGGTCATAATTTTAGGTATTAAGAT
>CAZXMY010000283.1:0-3543 GCA_964641325.1 uncultured Flavobacteriaceae bacterium
GGAACAGGCTCTCCTACAAAATTAAGCCCAGCAGGTATAGGTAAAGCGTATACATTGTAATCATTAAGTATTTTATCGGAAGTTGTGTCATTTTCTGTCTGTACAGAAGTATCTGTTTCTGGATTTTGTACCGCGTTTATAGCGACTACAACCATCGCTATGAGTCCTATAGCAGCAAATATTCTTTCTATCTTTTTCATAAACTGGGATTTACAGCAAGTTAATCATTTTTGAGAAGTTTTGGCAAGTTCTCATTGAACCATCTAAACTTAGTTATCACCATGATATGAGTACCTCCAGGCACTACAATAGGTTCTTTAATATACTTTAATGGGAACACTCTGTCTTGATCTCCGTGAATATGTATTACATCAGGATAAAACACTTCTTGATCCCAACAGACCATTTCTTTGACAGCCCAACTAATGTATCTCCTATCATTCATTGATAAATATTTTTGATATAAGGCTACTCTATTTTTAACGGTTTCTCCCAAAGCATATTTTGCCAGGATATCAATATCTTCTATAAGTTTAGCAGGAAGTGCTTTGTAGAGTTTTAGCTTTCGCGAAAGCTTCATTCTCCTGGGTAATTCCTGCTTTGATTTCACAGAACTTATTATTACAAGTTTAGAAATTGCGATGTGTTTGGCCATCTCCTGCACCAGAACACCACCAAAACTCACTCCTATTAACACTGGATTATCGTGTACAATTTTTAAGGTCATACGCCCGGCATAACTCTCTAAGCTCTCGTCTTCTTCTGGCAATATCCAGGATAAGGTATGTATTGTAAATTGCTCTTTCGGCAATTTAATATGCTCAAAAATAGATGGATTTGCTGCCATTCCCGGCATAAGGTATACGTGTATCATATGGACATAGAGCGCGTTAGAAAGCTTGACTTACGGAATCTGCGTATTTTTTCGTACTTTTGCAAGAACTTAACTTTAAGAAATTATAAATTTTTAAACGGTTGTTAACAAATACATACACCATCTCTAAGTTAAAAATAGATTTCTTAAAGAAGATACACCTAGATTATTAAACACCCTAATATATTTTAAATTTATGGAAGCAATGACTGCTATTGAAGTGACGGATAATGAGTTTCTAAGACAATTTGAAGCCACTTTTGAGAATAAAATGGCAAAAATGGAGTACTCATTACAAGAGAGAAAAATCTTCCTAACCAAAATTCAGATGCCAGAAGGAACAGAAGATCATATGAATGATTTTATTGTTGCCGTTTTTAATGAAGTAAGAAAACGTGAGATTAGCCTTGTTCCTACAAGTCCTGAAATTGCAAAATTTATGAGATCTAACAGAAGAAAGTACAAAAAATTACTACCTGTTGGAATTAACATCTAGTCTTATCGTAAATAAAATAAAAAAGCCACCTAAGGGTGGCTTTTTTATTGCTAATTTTTTGTTCTCTAGAACATCTCACGTCCTGAAAAATGGAATGCACCTTCTATTGCCGCATTCTCATCACTATCACTACCGTGTACTGCATTTTCTCCCATAGAAGTAGCATACAAGGCTCTTATTGTACCTTCTGCAGCATCTGCAGGATTGGTTGCCCCTATAAGTGTTCTAAAATCTGCCACAGCATTTTCTTTTTCTAAAATAGCCGCTACTATAGGACCGCGAGTCATAAATTCCACAAGCTCTCCGAAAAACGGGCGCTCATTATGCACAGCATAAAAAGTCTCTGCATCCGCCTGGGTCATTTGCGTTAATTTTAACGCCACAATACGAAAACCACTTGCTGTAATTTTCTCCAAAATTGCTCCAATGTGTCCATTCTCAACAGCATCGGGCTTAATCATTGTAAAAGTTCTATTTGTTGCCATAGATAAAAGTATTCCTCACGATGTAAGGATTTGTTATTTAAAAAGTTACCGTAGCAAGACTTTTCTCGCTTACAGGGTGCAAAAATACTGCTTTTCTTATAAAATATACCTTAACTTAAAAAAGGAAGTCCACACAAATTTTTCTATCTAAAAAAAAACACTGTCTTAGCCTGCTCTCACATTGCTAAATTGTATCTTGTGACCTATGAATAAAAACGATATTGCTAAGGTCAAAAGTTTACTTAGCACTCCACAATCTATTGTTATTGTACCTCATAAAAATCCAGATGGCGACGCAATGGGCAGTACTCTAGCATTATGTAAATACCTCATCAAAAAAGGGCATAAGGCTACCGTGATAAGTCCTAATGAGTATCCTCATTTTTTAAAATGGATGCCAGGTCAAGAAGATGTATTGGTGTATAGCGCTTTCGCGAAAGCGGCCAAAGAAAAAATACAGCAAGCAGACCTTATTTTTACTTTAGATTTTAATCATTTTTCTAGAACGGGAGATATGCAAAGTGTGCTCGCTGAAGCAAGTGCAGACTATATTATGATTGACCATCATCAAGAACCAGCAGACTACGCCGTGGTAACCTATAGCGACACTACTATGAGTAGTACGTGTGAGATGGTTTACTATTTTATTGAAATGCTAGGAGATGCTCAAGATATAGATGAAGAAATGTCTAGCTGTTTATACACGGGGATTATGACGGATACCGGTTCTTTTAGATTTCCTTCTACCACAAAAAAGACACATCAGGTAGTAGCAAGTTTAATTGAAAAAGGAGCTCAAAATGCACTAATCCATCAAGCAATTTATGATACAAATAGTTACTCAAAATTACAATTACTGGGCGTTGCGTTAAAAAACCTTAAGGTTTTGCCAGAGTATAAAACAGCCTATATTACCTTAACCCAAAAGGAGCTAGATGACCATAATTTTCAAAAAGGAGATACAGAGGGTTTTGTGAATTACGGCCTGTCGCTTCAAGGAATTATTTTTGCGGTAATTTTTATCGAAAATAGGTCTGAGAACATCATAAAAATGTCTTTAAGATCTAAAGGCGATTTTTCTGTAAATGAATTTGCTAGAAAACATTACGAAGGTGGCGGCCACCATAACGCAGCTGGCGGACGAAGCGTATTATCTATGTCTAAAACGGTTAATCAGTTTATTAATACTTTAGCAACCTATAAAAGCGCTCTCAATTCATGAAAGGACTTTTTATAATATTTATCTTGATACTCACTCTTACTTCTTGTAAAGATTTAGAAGGCAGACGACCTATAAATAGAAGTTCGGGAAGTTATATACAAGAATCCATAGAGCGCAATAAAGACTTGATTGCCTTAGAAGAAAAAGATATTCAATCCTATATTAAGAAGGATACGCTTAATACCTATACCGCTTCTAATGACGGCTTTTGGTACACCTATATTGTAAAAGATAGTACGAACACGACCCTAGTGCCTAAAGTAGGTGACCTAACTCAGTTTACCTACACTTTAAAAACATTAAGTGGCAGAACATTAGTGAGTAAGGAAGAGGTAGGCCAGGTAATTACACAAATAGATCAGAGTAATCAAGAATTAATCTCTGGCATAAGAGATGGACTAACGATAATGAAAGAACGAGAAACGGTTATATTTCTGTTCTCATCATATCAAGAATATGGATATTA
>CAZXMY010000284.1:0-3540 GCA_964641325.1 uncultured Flavobacteriaceae bacterium
TTCGTACTCTTAGCTATCCCTGTACAGGCACAATGGTGGGGAAAAGGAATTAAAGGAAATGGCAACATGACCACAATCACCAGAACTGTAGGAGAATATGATCAAGTAAAGGTCGCTGGCTCTTTTGATGTAAGACTGGTTACTGGCACAGAAGGAACCCTTACTGTAGAGGGAGAAGGCAACCTATTAGAATACCTTATTACAGAGGTTAAAGATGGTGCACTAAAAATCAGAATCCAAAAAGGTAAATCGATACGCCCTAGTAATCGTATGGAAATAAAAGTAACCGTACCTTTTAAAGATATTGATGCCGTTACATTATCTGGATCGGGAGATGTATGGAATGAAGATGTCATAAAGGCAGATAATTTTAAAACTTCTATAGCAGGTTCTGGAGATCTTAAATTAGAAGTAGAGGCAAACACTATAGATGCTAATCTAGCAGGTTCAGGAGATCTTAGTTTAATAGGTAGTGCTCGTACATTAGAAGCAAGCCTAGCTGGTTCTGGAGATATTCATGCGAAGAATATGAAAGCAGACCATGCGGATGCGCGTGTAGCAGGATCTGGAGATATTGCCGTCTATTCATCTAAAAGTATCAAGGCTCGCGTAAGTGGTTCTGGTGATATAGATTGTTATGGCAATCCAGACAAACAAGATACTAAGGTCGTTGGATCAGGTGATATTTCGGTAAATTAGTATATAGTTTTACAAATTAAAAAACCTCGCTATGGCGAGGTTTTTTTGATGTCCCAGCTTATGTTATCTCTATTGCAAGGTATAGGTAAAGACAATATCTTCCAATAGCTCCACAGTACTTATACCATCATCTCCTACGATTTCTCCAAAGAAGCCTTCCGGTACAGTAATTACTATTTGGTTACCATTAATAACACCATCTATACCATCTATAGTTATTGTATTCCCATTTACCGAATAGGTAGCGTTTGTTATATCCTCTTCAAAGATACACTCCGAGCTTTGTATAAGGTTATCGTCTGCATCTACCTCAACGGTAATTTCTAAGAAAGAAGTAGAGGTCACAGTAACATTAGTCTCGTCATTAAAAAATAAGGTTTCATTTTCATAGCACGAACCTTCAGAAATAAGTTCTGTGGTGGCAACGCCATCTCCATTTAAATCTATTGGCGTTTCTACTTCAAAAGCAGTCAATAGGTACGTTCTGCCCACTAAATCATCATTGCCATCACCTGGATCTGTTGTATCTATCATACAATCCGTTCCAAGTTCATCCAATAAAGATTGAAAAATTCCGGTATCATCACCACACACATTAATGGTAGAATTAATAGTCGCAATTAATGCGTCACATAATTCAGCTTGTTGTGCGGGAGCAGCATTCGCTAATGCAACTTGCGCAGAGGTAATGGCAAGTGGTGCATCTGCACAAAAATCTGCTGGATCGCTCCCATCTGGCGTAGAGAAAAATTCTCCTTCAAGCGGTTCATCATCGCAAGAGCTTACAAAGAATAATCCAACAAGCAAAAGGGCAAAATAGTAGGTTATTTTTTTCATCTGAGGTTTCTTAATAAAATTCTAAACGCAAACTTAAGTAAAATATTCTAGTCATTAGTTTATAAACAGATTACGCTTTCGCGAAAGCGAACTATACCTTATTCTCAGATTGTGGTACTTTTTTAAGTAAAAAGACCCCAACTCCAAAAAATAAAATTAAAAAAATGATAGAATAACGCATACTATTTGTAAACTCCTGCATCCCTAAAAACATAATCATCCCTATAACTATCCCTATTTTTTCTGAAACATCATAAAAACTAAAATAAGAGGTTGTGTCTTCTGTTTCTGGCAAAAACTTAGCATAAGTGGATCTCGAAAGGGATTGAACACCTCCCATAACTAATCCTACAAAAGCCGCAGTGATATAAAATTGTATAGGTGTAAATACAAAAAATGCCCAAGCACATATGCCTATCCAAATACAATTAATAATGATAAGCGCTTTAATATTACCTATTCTCGCAGCCAGTTTAGAAGTTAAAAGTGCTCCTACTACTGCGACCAATTGTATAAACAATATACTTAAAATGAGACCTACTGTTTTATCTGTGGTACCCCAGTCAAGCTCATCTGTTCCAAAATAGGACGCAGCCAGCATAACTGTTTGCACACCCATACTATAGATAAAGAAGGCAATGAGATATGATTTTAATCTTGGGTAATGTTGCATTTCTTTCCAGATAGATTTTAATTCTTTAAACCCTTGATAAAAAATTGCTTTAGAAAGTCTTCCATCTGCCGTATTGCCTTTAGGCAAGAATTTATAGGTATATTGACTAAATCCTATCCACCATAAGCCGGTTAATACAAAGGAGAACTGCATCATTTGCACTTGTGCCTTATCTCCTTTCTGACTTAAAATTAATACCAAACAAATAATGAGAAGGAGTACACTACCTATATATCCTAAAGAAAACCCTTTTGCACTTATCTTATCATGCTGTTCTGGAAAAGCTACGTCGGGTAAATACGAATTATAAAAAACGAGACTGCCCCAAAAACCCATTAGTGCAAATAAATAAAGAGTTAATCCTAAAAATATATGATCTACATTAAAAAAGTACAAGCCCATGGTACTCAATGCACCTAAATAGCAGAAAAATTTAAGAAAGAATTTTTTATTCCCTAAAAAATCGGCAACTCCAGATAGTAAAGGAGATATAATAGCAACTATTGAGAACGCTAATGCTGTGGTGCCAAAGATTAACGAACTACTCTTCCACTCTATACCCCATACGACCAAGGTCTCTATCCCTTTGAGCGCAAAAATAGCATCATAAAAAATAGGAAAAATAGCAGATGCAATAACTAAACTATATACAGAATTTGCCCAATCATAAAACGCCCAAGCGTTTAAAAGTTTCTTATCGCCTTTTTGTAAAGGTTTCTTCATCCCACTAAAATATAAAAGCTGCACGACTGTGCAGCTCTTTTTATATAAAATATAAGTAATCGACTATTTAAAGGTAGTAACGCCAAATTTTGCCGCTTCCTGCACTGCAAAAGGTGCTTTTGCTTTTAAATTTGCAATTCTAGTATCATTAGATGGATGCGTACTCATAATTTCTGGAGGTGCTTCTCCTCCACTTGCGGCTTTCATACGTTCCCAAAGCTTAGATGCTTCATAAGGATCATATCCTGCAATTGCAGCAATTACAATTCCTATTTCATCTGCCTCTGTCTCGTGCTTTCTACTAAAAGGCAATGTACCTGCTAGTGTAGATCCAATACCGTAGTATTGCATTATTTGTTGTTGTCTCTCTTGAGTCTGTCCACCTGCCGCTACGGCAACACCTACTGCTCCTATTTGTTGTACTTGTGCAGCACTCATACGTTGTGCACCGTGGTCTGCTAGCGCGTGTGCAAGTTCGTGTCCCATCACCATAGCTAATCCTGTTTCTGATTGTGTAATAGGCAGTATTCCTGTATATACCACGATCTTACCACCTGGCATTGCCCAAGCATTTATAGCCTCATCTTTTACAAGATTATACTCCCAAC
>CAZXMY010000285.1:0-3496 GCA_964641325.1 uncultured Flavobacteriaceae bacterium
TACAGATCATATGTTTATTTGTGATTATGCAGATGGGCAATGGCAAAACCCAAGAATAGAACCTCTTGCAACGATTCCAACGCATCCAGCAGCAATGGCATTGCATTATGGACAAGCGATTTTTGAAGGGATGAAGAGTACGCTTTCGCAAGAAAAAAAACCGCTGTTATTCCGGCCAGCAGAAAATGCCCAGCGTCTTAATGAAAGTGCTCGACGTATGGGAATGCCAGATTTTCCAGAAGATCTTTTTGTAGACGGATTAAAAGCACTGGTAAATGAAGAGAAAGGATGGATTCCTCCAGTAGAGGGAAGTGCCTTGTATTTAAGACCCTTTATGTATGCAGATGAACCTTTTATAGGTATGCGGGCTGCGACCAGTTTTAAATTTATCATTATTGCTTCGCCAGCAGGTCCTTTCTTTAGTAAGCCTATAAAACTTTGGGCAGAAAAAAATTATATTAGGGCAGCCGGCGGTGGAACAGGAGAGGCTAAAGCCGCAGGAAACTATGCCGCAGCCATAAGACCTACGGAAATTGCTAAGAGTAAAGGTTATGATCAAGTACTTTGGCTGGATGCAAATGAACATAAGTATATTCAGGAAGTAGGGACAATGAACATCTTTTTTAAGATAAATGGGGCGTTTATTACACCAGAGCTAGACGGTTCTGTACTTCACGGTATTACCAGAAAGAGTGTTATAGATCTTTTACGTCATAAAGGATATACTGTTACAGAGCGAAAAATTACGCTTCAAGAGATTGCAGATGCTTCTCAAAATAATACGTTAGAAGAAGCTTTTGGAACAGGAACGGCGGTAGGTATTGCGTATATACAAGAAATAGGATGGGGAGATCAAACCATTCCTGTTTCTCAAGAACACCCTGTAGGAAACGATATTAATGATACACTCAATACTATAAAATCAGGTGAGCAAGATCCTTTTCAATGGATGTTGCCTGTAGAATCAGTATAACAATATATAAAGTGACTTGTATAATAAGCACTAACTATGGATAAAGAAGTACTCAAAAAAGCGTTTGCAAATCTATGTACCGCTAAGGCACTTGCCGAATTATATGAAGCCAATTTTAAAGTGGTTTCAAAATATGTACATGCAACTAGTCGTGGTCACGAGGTTATTCAGACTGCAATAGGAATGCAGCTCAAACCGCAAGATTATGCCTTTCCATATTATCGTGATGATAGTATGTTACTAGCTATAGGGATGACGCCCTATGATATGATGTTACAGGTACTGGCAAAAAAAGACGACCCTTTTTCGGCAGGACGCACCTATTATTCACACCCTAGTCTTAAGGATGATGATAAACCTAAAATACCGCATCAGAGTAGTGCTACGGGTATGCAAGCCATCCCAGCAACTGGAGTGGCAATGGGTTTTGCTTATAAAGAATTGGAAAATTTACAAGATAATGGTGAAGCTCCTTTTGTGGTCTGTTCGTTGGGGGACGCCTCAGTCACAGAAGGAGAAATAGCCGAGGCTTTCCAAATGGCAGCTTTAAAACAGTTGCCTATTTTATACCTCGTACAAGATAACGGTTGGGATATAAGTGCAAATGAAGCCGAGACTAGAGCCCAAGATGCCTATGAGTATGCTCAAGGATTTCACGGGCTCGAAGCAGTTTCTATTGATGGGACAGACTTTGAGGAAAGCTACACTACCTTAGAAAAAGTGATTAAAACGATTAGAAAAGAGCGTAGGCCATTTTTGGTACACGCAAAGGTTCCCTTACTTAATCACCATACTTCGGGAGTGCGAATGGAGTGGTATCGTGATGATTTGGAAGAAGCACGTAGTCGTGATCCATACCCAAAAATGATTCAGTTGCTTCTTGATAATGGAGTGACTCAAAAAGAGATTGATGAGATTATTGCTTTCGCGAAAGCAGAAACAGATAAAGCCTTCATAGAAGCGCAAGAAGCCGAAGATCCAAGCCCAGAAGATTTATTTACTCACGATTTTGCACCTACTCCTGTAACCGAAGAAGTAGGGGAACGTTCTCCAAAAGATGGTGAAAAGGTAGTCATGGTAGATTGTGCGTTATTTGCTGTGGAAGAACTTATGAAAAAACATCCTGAGTGCTTGATGTACGGTCAAGATGTAGGAGGACGACTAGGCGGTGTTTTTAGAGAAGCAGCAACATTAGCACAAAAATTTGGAGATAATCGAGTGTTTAATACGCCTATTCAAGAGGCCTTTATTGTTGGTTCTACAGTAGGGATGAGTGCGGTTGGGTTAAAACCTATTGTTGAAGTGCAATTTGCAGACTATATCTGGCCAGGACTCAATCAATTGTTTACAGAGGTCTCACGTTCTTGTTATTTATCTAATGGTAAATGGCCGGTTTCTATGATATTAAGGGTGCCTATTGGCGCTTATGGTTCTGGTGGTCCATACCATTCATCATCTGTAGAGAGTGTGGTCACCAACATACGCGGACTCAAAATTGCTTATCCATCTAATGGAGCTGATCTTAAAGGGCTTATGAAAGCGGCTTATTATGATCCTAATCCTGTAGTGATTTTTGAGCATAAAGGCTTATACTGGTCTAAAGTGCCTGGCACGCAAGGGGCAACTTCTGTAATGCCAGATGAGAATTATGTCTTGCCTTTTGGGAAAGCAAATATCTTACAAGAGATCTGGAAACAAGAAGGTGTAGAGACAATTTCGATTATTACCTATGGTATGGGAGTGCATTGGGCAATGAATGCCAGTGCGGAACTCGGAATGCAAGATCGTATAGAAGTGGTAGATTTAAGAACATTACATCCATTAGATTATGAGTCAGTCTTTAAATCTGTAAAGAAATGTGGCAAATGTCTAGTTATTACAGAAGAGCCATCAGATAATGGATTTAGTCGTGGTCTTCAAGGAAGAATTCAGGAAGAATGTTTTCAAGAGTTGGACGCTCCTGTTATGTTAATAGGTTCTGAAAATATGCCAGCTATTCCTTTAAATAGCGTGTTGGAACAAACAATGATACCTAGTACGCAGAAGGTAAAGGCTAAGGTTGAGGAATTGATAAACTATTAATTTGATTGCTTTGTAATCGCAAATCTGCGTAGCCAGAAAATATCTGATTCATAAAGTATAAGCCTATTTTTTTTAGCATCCCAACGTCCTTTTGTGTGGGTAAAATTTAGCGTGTATTTTTCGTCTATTTCAGTTTCGGGGTCTGTGGAGAAGTAGATCTGCTTTCCTTTAGACGTCCAGGTGCCTTTGCCCCAAGCATATTCTGGTGGATTGGCTTTGCTGGGGAGATCTCGATACCAGTCAAATGTAAAATGGCCATTGGAATAAATCACAAGTTTTCGGGTAAACAAAGCATCGTCAGATCTTGACTCCCAAAAATAGGTTCCTGCATGATCTACCTCTTGAGCGTAGCTCACAGTAATCATAAAAAAGGCACATAGTTTTATAAGTGTTGGCATCGTTTTTCTTTTGAGCCAACAGAATCAAGCATTATGCCATAGT
>CAZXMY010000286.1:0-3473 GCA_964641325.1 uncultured Flavobacteriaceae bacterium
GTGCAGTATTTAGAAATACACGTTAAACGTGGTCAGGTTGCATATAGCTTTTGATATGTACAGTTTTCTTCGATAGTGCCTAAAGGTGATATCAGGCTTTATACCTAATTCCTACTCCCAATGCAAACTGTCATAGCGCTGCGATGATTTACAAATCTCAAAGGGCGGGAATTGGAGCGTAGCGACAACGTAGCAATTTGAGTTCACCTTTAGGTGAATTGTACATCATCGGTCTCGGCTATTAGTAGTTGCGTGGGTTAGTACTTAACTTTGCAAGTACACTCCAAGCTGAAAATCCGCGAGCCCCAACGCTCCGGGTTTCGTAAGTAGGCAAGTACTAGCAATGAATTATAGACAGTGTTCTACGCAGTTTTTATCGAATTAAAATTTTTCCGTAATATCCATTTGTAATTTCAATTACCTTTCCAGTTAAGGCACTAATTTTAATTATTTCCAAAACTCCGTGCTTTTTCTCATCCAAATCAATTTCTTGAGTTTTCTTGTTCCAAATCTCATAGATAAATTCACTTTTTTTATCGTCAAATTTGAGTTTAGGATTTTCTCTCCCTAATTCCGTTTTCGTTAAATGCTTATCTCCGATTAATTTGGCTTTCTCCACTGAAATAAAATCAGAAGGTCTTTTTTTCCAAACAAATTTGGGGATATAATCCAGTTCAATTGGTTCTATAAGTCCAAGTTTTTTGTTTAGCTTAATCCATAAACCAGAACGAACTCCATTGACTTCAGGATAATTGAAATTCCAAAACACCCAAATTTTAGTCCAATTTTTTCTAATTCGACCGTTTTTTTTCAGCTTTTTAGTATTTTCAAACCCAAATCTATTCGCAGGAAGTTTATAATAAGAAATATTTTCAGTCGGTTCGAAGTATTTCAATAAATCCTGTCCGACTGCTTCTCTCAAATACTTTTCAGACAAGTCTATTATTTTTTCTGTTCTTAATTGTTGAGCGTTAAGTCCGAGCGTAAAAAGTAGTAAAAGAATGAAAGGTGAATAGTTTCTGTTCATTTGTTTTAGTCCAAAATTTAGCAATTCTAGATTTGATAAAAAGTCAGAATGATTAAACTCCTGTTTTCGTTTAGACAAATGCTCGTTTCAAATTGCGTAGAACGCAGTGCTATGTGTAGCCACGTTGTGGATTTTAAATTTACACAATTTATTGTGTAGTATTTAGAAATACAGTTTTAAACTTATTTCTGTTTCATGTAGCATTCCAACCCTTCTTTTTACTTTTCGCGTAAGCACAAAAAAATCGGCTATTCCCTAAGGAATAACCGATTTTCTATACTCTAAGCGCTAAGAGCTAATAGCTAACAGCTAAACACTAGTCTCTGTTACGGTTTCTGTTATCACGATTACCACCACGATTATCGCGACCGCCACCACGACGATCGTTATTTTCTCTTGGTGGACGGGCTACATATCCTTCTGGCTTTTCTAATAAGGCCTTACGAGATACTTTCTCCTTGCGTGTACGTTTGTCTATACCAAAGTATTTTACCTCTAGCTCTTCTCCCATAGAGAGTACATCACTAGCGTTTTCTGTACGTTCCCAAGCAATCTCAGATACGTGCAGTAATACTTCGTTTCCTGGAGCGTCTAGGTATTCTACCACAGCACCAAAATCGAGCATCTTAATCACCTTTACCTTATAGGTATCTCCTACAGTAGGCTTAAAGGTAATCGAGTCTATCTTAGCCAATACAGCATCAATACCTGCTTGTCCCGTACCTAAAATCTCTACAATACCTTCCTCTGTCACAGGATCTTCGTTAATTACGATAGTAGTATCTGTTTCTTTCTGAAGTTCTTGTATTACTTTTCCGCCAGGTCCTATTAAAGCACCTATATACTCATTTGGGATACGTACGCCTACCATCTTAGGTGCGTAATCTTTTACATCCTCACGTGGATCAGCAATCGTATCTGTTAATTTCTCTAAGATATGTAAACGGCCATCACGCGCTTGCTGTAAGGCATTTACAAGAATCTCATAAGAAAGTCCTTTTACTTTTATATCCATCTGGCAAGCCGTAATTCCATCTGCCGTTCCCGTTACTTTAAAGTCCATATCTCCTAGGTGATCTTCATCTCCTAAGATATCAGAGAGAACCGCGTACTTTCCAGAATCTGCATCAGAGATTAATCCCATCGCGATACCAGAAACAGGTTTAGTCATTTGCACACCAGCATCCATCATCGCCATCGTACCTGCACATACCGTTGCCATAGAAGAAGAACCGTTAGATTCTAATACTTCAGACACGACACGTACTGTATACGGACAATCTTCTGGCACCATACCTTTAAGCGCACGCTGTGCTAGGTTACCGTGTCCTACCTCACGACGTGACGTCCCACGAATAGGTCGTGCTTCTCCCGTACAAAAAGGAGGGAAGTTGTAGTGCAAGTAAAAACGCTCTTCGCCTTCATAACTTGGCATATCTATTTGATTAGCATCTCTAGAGGTACCTAAAGTTACTGTCGCTAGTGCTTGAGTTTCTCCACGTGTAAAAACCGAAGAACCGTGTACAGACGGTAAGTAATCTGTCTCACACCAGATAGGACGGATATCTACCGTCTTACGACCATCAAGACGTAAACCTTCATTTAGGGTAAGGTCTCTAATCGCCGCTTTCTCTGCTGCGCGATAGTACTTAGATACTAAATCGCCAAAATCTTCCAACTCCTCCTCAGAGAAAGTTGCTTTAATTTCTTCTTTAATCTCAGAAAAAGCCATACCGCGTTCTTTCTTAGAAGAACCTGCTTTTGCAATCGCATATACTTTATCATATGCCATATCGTGCACTTTCTTCTTAAGATCTTCGTCTGCTCTTTCTTCTGGGTACTCGCGTACTTCCTTACGACCTACAGCTTCGGCAAGGCGCATCTGCGCTTCGCACTGTACTTTAATATGGTCGTGAGCAAACTTAATGGCTTCTGTCATTTCTTCTTCAGAAATCTCATCCATTTCACCTTCTACCATCATCACACTATCTGCAGATGCGCCTATCATCATATCAATGTCGGACTCGGCAAGCTGTGCTCTTGTAGGGTTAATGACAAACTCACCATTAACACGTCCTACGCGCGCTTCTGATATCGCACACTCAAATGGGAAATCAGATAACTGGATCGCCGCCGAAGCCGCAAGTCCTGCCATCGCATCTGGCATTACATCATCATCGTGAGACATAAGCTGGATCATCACCTGTGTTTCTGAGTGGTAGTCTTTTGGGAATAAAGGACGTAACACACGGTCTACAAGACGCATGGTTAGTACTTCTCCATCACTAGGACGCGCTTCTCTCTTAAAGAAACCACCTGGATAACGACCTGCAGCGGCAAATTTCTCACGGTAATCTACTGTAAGCGGTAAGAAGTCTACGTCTTTAGACTCGTAGTTAGATACTACGGTACATAATAACATACACTTTCCAGACTGTACGACTAC
>CAZXMY010000287.1:0-3469 GCA_964641325.1 uncultured Flavobacteriaceae bacterium
CTATTTGTGTTGCTAGTCGTATGCGCTGGGCTTCACCTCCAGAAAGGGATTTTGAACTTCTATTAAGGGATAAATAGGTAAGCCCTACATCTACTAGAAATTGGATTCTTGTTCGGATCTCTTTAATAATTTCTATACCAATTTTTATTTGGGTAGGAGAGAGGTTCTTTTCTAAATCATCAAACCACTCTTTTAGCTCCAGAATATCCATTGCTGCGAGATCTGCAATACTTTGCTCATTACACTTAAAGTATAAAGACTCTTTACGGAGTCTCGATCCATTACATTGCGGGCAAGAAACCTTATCCATATACCCTTTTGCCCACCTCTTTAGAGAAGTGGAATCACTACTTGTAAAGGTGTTTTGTATAAAGTTTGCAACGCCTTCAAAATCTATTTTGTAATTTCTGGTTACGCCTAATTCTTTGGAGTCTAGCGTAAAGGATTCTTTCCCGCCATAGAGAATAAACTTTACGGCTTCTTCTGGGATACTACTTATAGGATCGGATAGCTTAAAACTATATCTATCTGCAATAAGTTGGAGTTGCTTAAAAATCCAATTGTTTTTGTGAGCCCCATGAGGTTCTAATCCGCCATTTTTTATGGACTTGGAGGCATCTGGAATAATCTTACTTTCATTTACCTCATATAATTCTGCTATTCCATTACAATTGGGACAGGCGCCCTTAGGTGAGTTGAAAGAAAAGTTATTGGGTTCTGGATTAGGATAAGATATCCCAGTAGAGGGACACATTAAATTTCTACTAAAAAAGCGAGCTTGTTGCGTCTCCTGTTCTAAAATTATAAGGACATCATCACCATGGTACATGGCAGTATTTATGCTTTCGCGTAAGCGTTTATCTTCATCTTTATCATCATTAATGGCGAGTCTATCGATTACAATCTCTATATCGTGAGTCTTGTAACGATCGACTTTCATGCCTTTTGTGATATCTAAAATCTCATTGTCTACTCGCACTTTTACAAAGCCTTGCTTGGCTATTTGTTCAAAAAGCTCACGATAATGTCCTTTGCGAGAACGCACAATAGGCGCCAGTATATTAATGCGTTTACCTTTATAGGCTTTTGTGATAAGCTGCTGGATTTGTTCATCACTGTAGCTTACCATTTTTTCTCCAGTGTTATAACTGTATGCATCACTGGTTCTGGCATAGAGAAGTCTAAGAAAATCATAAATCTCTGTTATTGTGCCTACTGTGGATCTTGGGCTTTTGCTGGTTGTTTTTTGCTCTATGGCAATGACTGGTGACAGGCCTTGAATTTTATCAACATCGGGACGTTCTAGCCCGCCCAGAAATTGCCTGGCATAAGCAGAGAAAGTCTCTATGTATCGTCTTTGGCCTTCTGCATATATCGTATCAAAGGCAAGCGAACTTTTACCGCTTCCCGAAAGACCTGTAATTACAACGAGTTTCTCTCTAGGAATAATGACATCTATATTCTTAAGATTATGCTCTCGAGCGCCGTAAACTTCAATGACTTCTTGTGTTTCCACCATAAATTTGCAAAACATCAAATTTACCGATTTGAGATTACTTTAGAAAGGGCGCATATGCTTATGATTTGTTAATGTTTGCGCATATAATCTAAATATTATTAGGATGTTGTATGCAAAAATATTCTTGGATATAAGGCTTTAAAACTATGCTCTCTTGGGTAATGAAGTTCGTAGGTTGTTTTCACACACCTGTAAGTGCAGCACAGGCTTACATTTCTCCTTTTTCCTTGGTATTGATTTCTTGAACAACAAAAGGATATACGGAAAGCATTATAAACAACAGCATAGATACCACTACTGCAATAGACAGATAGGTCAATAATGCAGGAAGTACAAATAAGAACGTCACTAAAGGTTGAAAAATCCCAAAAATAATAAGCACTACCATTAGAGAATACGTAATATTAATTATCCTAGGTACTCTCTGGCGCGTTTGTAAGGTGAGTTCCAGAAGTCTGGGAATTACATCTTCAGACATTTGCTCGCCTATTTTAGAAAGTAGTTCTTCACTAAACCCCATATCTTGATATTTATTGAGATCAAGTTGAATGGCGTAGTTCAATATTTTATCTTGGTGTCTCTCAAAAATTCGATTTACATCGAGCTCATCCTTAAAAGATGGATATTTGTAACCAAAAAAGTGCCATAATCCTGATCCCACCTTGTGCTCAACCCATTTCTTGAGTATTCGTAAATCATAACTTCTAGGATTAATGAAAGGGTCTACCTTACTATCTGAGGGGTTTGTAAGTAGTATAGACTTGGATTCTAAATAGAGACTTTCTGAGTCACCATATCGGTTATTTTCTTCTATATATTCAAGAGCAAGTTTAGATCTTCCTTTGTAAAACTCTTTCATCATAAAAAAGTTAAGATTGGTAAACTCTTCGTCTATATATTCTTTTAATCCTGGAGACCACACCTTGGATCTAACAAGGATCTCCACAATATTTCTAAAATAATGCACTTTCTGGGTAAGGCTGTATAATTCTTTATGAAGAGAGCTACCACTATATCGTAATTGATTTGTTTTTGTAAGAATAAAGATGAGTATAACCACCACAAGTAATACGCTTATTAAGCATATAGCAAGAGTGACATTACTCAAGTTTTCTTGAGAAATGCTGTCTAAGGGTAGCCAATGTTGAAGTCCTAGTACGATGGCAATACAGGTCGCGATGCTTAAAACCGCTGGAACGTAAGGCACAACATACCGGACAAAATTTCTTAATTTCATCTAATACACTAATATACAGTAAGTTGGGCTTAGGTTGTATATATTACGGGGCGCAAAGTAGTGACTTCTATTGGTTTAGACAAATAAATTCATAAATAATTGTAAGAATTTGGAATAAATAATATATTTTTTATCGATAAAATACATTATTAAATGGATTAAATACCATTATTTACATCATTCATCTTTATGAAAAGCGACCATAGAGCAAGCTAATAATCCTGCCGTTTCTGTGCGCAGACGAGTAGCTCCAAGGCTTATAGCCTTAAATTGCTTTGCGCTGGCTTGTTTTATCTCTTCGATTGAAAAATCTCCTTCCGGACCTATGAGAATCGTAATATTTGAACTGGATAAACTTGTTTTATTAAGGGCTATTTTTTTTCCTTCGCCACAATGAGCAATAAAATTATGGGAATCTGTATTTGGAGTATTTTCAAGAAAATCATTAAACGAGGTCAATGGATGTAGTACGGGCAGGTGATATTGTAGTGACTGTTTTAAAGCACTTTGTAATATTCTGTTATATCGTTCCCATTTAATGGTTTTACGTTCACTATGATAACAAAGTAAAGGTGTAATCTGAGAGACACCTATTTCTGTCGCTTTTTCCAGAAACCACTCAAAACGGTCATTAAGCTTCGTAGGTGCTATGGCAATATGAAGTTCATAAGGCCTAGGTTCATGATATTCCTGTTCTTGAATTGCTACTTTAC
>CAZXMY010000288.1:0-3419 GCA_964641325.1 uncultured Flavobacteriaceae bacterium
GAATAGCACTAAGTAATGTTTTTTTCATGATTATCAATTTAGAGTTTAATTAAAGTTCTTTTATTGAATAAAATTGGTTTGCCAATCTGGTCAACCAATTTTATTTGGTCAAATATATTGATAATTATGAATATTTCAACTTTTTTATGAATTAATTAATGTAAACGCACTTAGGTGGGTGATAAATTAACATTTTGTAAGTCCAATAGTGTGTGTCTACTCAACAAAATACACAACTCCACGCAACCCTTTTACTATTTTAAGTCTTAACTATAACTAACTTAGAATCTCGTACCTTTCCTGTGCAAAGCAATGCGTTAATTAGGAAAAACCATACGGCATTCTTTTAAACAATAAGCATTAGAGTACTCTTGAACATATCTCAACTTATAGAGAAGTGTAGGCAGCAGGATCGCGCTGCGCAAAAACAGCTTTATACACAGTATAAGGATGTACTCTTTGCGATATGCCTTAAATATGCAAAAAACAGAATGGAGGCAGAAGACAACCTTCAGGATTCCTTTGTTACCATATTTAAAAAAATAGATTCTTTTAAAGGAAAAGGATCTTTTGAAGGATGGATGAAAAGAATTACAATAAACAAGGCTATAGATAAATACAAGAAAGAACCTTTTTTTGACTCAATAGAAAATCGACAAATTGAAGATGACACCCATATCGAAGAAGAAAAAACACATATCCCTCTAGATAAACTTTTAGAATTTGTTCAAGAATTACCTAGCAGATATAGACTCGTTTTTAATATGTACCAATTAGACAACTATAGTCATCAAGAAATAAGTGAGCAACTCAATATAAGCATAGGCACCTCAAAATCTAATTTTCACCGTGCAAAAATTATCTTGAAAGAAAAAATCACATCATACACGTTAAACATTAATAACTCTATCGCAAATGGATAGGAAAAAAGATATAGGCAAAATAGTTCAGGAAAGACTAAGCAACCTAAAGGATTCGCCTAGTGAGAATCTATGGGATGTCATTGCCTCAGAAATAGAACAAAATACCAAAAGAAGAGTTTTACCTTTTTGGTATTATACAGGAGGAGCTCTACTAAGTGCTATTTTATTAGCGCTTCTCTTATGGCAGCCTAACACCCGTTCCAAACCAACAACATCTACTGAGACTAAAATAACAAATGCTCAAAACAATACAGATAACAAAAAAGATACGGGCGCACAGCTTGTAAAGGATACTGAGGACATAATTGCTAGCAGCAATGACTCGAGTTCAGACCAAAAAAAGAGCTCAAATTCATTACAAAACAAAACCCAAACACCGGTAGGAACCACGTCACAAAGCAGTGCTAAAAGCACAATACTATCCTCAACTATCGCGGCCAATACGAATAGGACGCGATCCATTTCGCGACAGCAAGAAAATCTGAGTACTAATATTCCACCTATCAACACTAAGGATGTAGCGACAAATTATACTAACACTCCTGCGTTAGATAATACAGCTAATGTTCCCAATGAGTCTGTACAATACAGGGCACAAAGCAATACTCCAGAAGAACAAGCGGCCAGAGCCGCCTACAATTTAAAAATAGCCAAAGAGCTTCAAGATGCCATTAGTGCACAACATGCGCTAAATGAAAAAAACTATCAAGAACAACTCAAAAAGGATGCTATAGCAAAATCCGAAGCGGCTGCTCTAGCAGTACAAAAGACAGAAGCTGTACTCAAAAACAAGGCTAAAAAGGAAAAGCTCCCTAAAACAGATGAAGAAAAAGCATTTGACCGCAAAGCGTCAACAGAGTATAAAGTTGCCTTTTCTCCCTATACAAGTTTATTGAGTTATGGTTCTTTAGTGAGAGGGTCATCCATAGATGACCGTCTTGTAGATAATCCGAGAGATGCCATAGGCACTGTAGGTTACGGTATAAGAATGGATTACCCACTTTCGCAAAAATCTAGTATAAGAGTAGGTGTAGGCGTGGCTCCGTTGAGATATCGTACAGAAAATTTTCAAGTATCCTCTTTAAACGGTACTATCAATATATTTGAGCTTACAGCCATTAGCGCAGAAGGACTTACTCAGCCTGGTATCGAGACTTCTGCAGAGGCTCAAGATTTCTTCCTACAAAACGATGTGGTGAGTATAGAGCAGGATATCTCCTATATTGAGGTTCCGATAGATTACCAGTACCGACTCATAAATAAACGTGTAGGACTTAGTTTTAATACAGGTCTCAGTCTCTTTGTATTAACTAATAACTCGGTATTTGCCACCGCAGATAGTGGAGATAATATACTCATAGGCCGAGAAACAAACTTAAAAGACCTTAGTTTAGCATTTAATCTCGGACTTGGCGCACATTACAATTTCTCCAAAAGATGGAGATTGGATGCAGAGCCCGCATTTAAGTATCAGATTAACCCCTATGTTGAGGGTAACACAAACTTTAGGCCTTATTATTTTGGAATGCAATTTGGGCTTTCCTTTAAGTACTAAAATGGAATTATAGAAATAACGCTTTCGCGAAAGCAATAAAGCCTGTAGAGAGATTTCTACCTAAAATACTGAATATTCCTACATTTTAGTGCAAAAAATGTAGGGTTTATAATGTATCTTGTTATCCAATTAATCATAAATATTCTGCAATGAAATTAAAACAATTAGCACTGTTAAGTTTGGTATTTTTAGGTTTGTATAGCTGTCAAACGGAAGAGTTAGAAACCATAGAAGATTCACAAGAATTTATCACACTTAACCTAGAGAGTTTTATACCCTCTCAAGAATTCGACAACACTCCTAAAGGGAAATACGTAGGCATTTTTGGCCATCACACTAACCGAGAATTGCACGGCAAAATATTTATTAATGCTGGACAATTTGACCAATACAATGCAAAAGTAAAGCTTGTGAATGGTGGTGAGTTACTATTTAAGGGCACGCCAGAAGTTAAAGATGGATCTATTATACGTTTTGAAGGAAAGGAAGGAAGCTTTAGAGTTAATCTTCAAAACTATAATGAAACCTTACAAAGTACAGTAACACTATTTGATGAACAAACAGAAGGCTACATTGCATTGCGCAAAAGTACGCGAGGTGATTCAACTTTTGTCTTAATAGGCACCTATGTAGATAGCTCTGATCCAAATTTTACGGGCAACTGGGATTTAATGGGAGATGATTTGACAGAGGTTATCGATGTTGATGTCGATATGCCGCCGCTCATTACAGGAACACTTTCTATACCCGTCCAACGCATGTTTAGTCTTTTCATTTCACATTCTGGATCTAGTACGCCATTTTCCGATAACACTTTTGAAATGAATACGCAAAATACATGTTTTGCAGGTCTTGTTCCAGGACTTACCTTACCTGATGAACCTGTTTTCATAGTCGAGAACATTAGCCTCAATACAGATGGTGCCATTACTCCTATAGGC